>CAYFLQ010000009.1:0-4821 GCA_964344065.1 uncultured Sphingobacterium sp.
CTCCAAGGCTTGCTGTTTTCAGAAGCAACACTGATATCTATGCTCAATTGATCGACGATATCAATGGAACTACTTTGGCAGCTGCATCCTCTAAAGACAAAGAGATCAAAGCACAAAAAGGAACCAAGACTGAAAAAAGCAAGATGGTTGGACAGTCAATTGCTAAAAAAGCATCTGCATTAGGACTATCATCATGTGTTTTTGATCGCGGAGGTTTCTTGTATCATGGAAGAGTAAAGGCAGTTGCAGAAGGCGCACGTGAGGGAGGACTTAAATTTTAATTCATTCAAATCAATATTTAGATGTCAAAAGTAAATTTCAGCAGAGTAAAAGCCGGCGACCTTGAGTTGAAGGAAAAAGTAGTTGCCATCAATCGTGTTGTAAAAACAACCAAAGGTGGTCGTGCATTCAGTTTCTCTGCACTTGTAGTAGTTGGAAACGAGCAAGGAGTAGTTGGACATGGACTTGGCAAAGCAAAAGAAGTACAAGAAGCCATTACAAAAGGAATTGAAGATGCAAAGAAAAATTTGATCAAAGTTCCTGTAATGAAAGGCACCATTCCACACGATCAACTTGCTAAAGAAGGTGCTGCAAAAGTATTGATCAAGCCAGCTGCACATGGTACAGGTGTAATTGCCGGTGGTAGCATGCGTGCTGTGTTGGAGAGCGTTGGTGTAACCGACGTATTGGCAAAGTCACTTGGATCTGCTAATCCACACAACGTGGTTAAAGCAACTTTCAAAGCATTGGCGATGCTTCGTGAACCCATCCATATTTCTAAAACAAGAACCATTGGATTGAAGAAAGTCTTCAATGGTTAATTGAATACATCACCAGTTAAAACAGCCTTCGGGTTTTAATATGAAAAAGCTTAAGATTACCAAAGTAAAGAGTGTGATTGATCGTCCAGAACGTCAAAAGCGCACCATGGAAGCACTTGGACTTCGTAAGTTGCATGCTTCAGTTGAATTGGATGCCACTCCTCAAATTTTAGGAATGGTGAAGAAGGTGACACACCTTGTTAAAGTAGAAGAACTATAAGACAATCCCTGTTTGTCTTTTTTTAGCAATACGAGTGGTCTCAGGGGACTGCGTTGAGTAAAACATATAAAATGAAACTACACACTTTAAAGCCCGCAGAAGGCGCAACAAAAAGAGAAAAAAGATTAGGTCGCGGTGAAGCATCCGGACACGGTGGAACTTCAACAAAAGGTAACAAAGGTGGACAAAGCCGCGCAGGTTATAAGTCTAAGAAAGGTCACGAAGGTGGTCAGATGCCTATTCAGCGTCGTATTCCCAAAGTTGGATTTAAAAATATCAGCAGAGTTGAATACAAAGTATTCAATCTCGGCCAGGTTGAATCATTGGTAGAAAAGTATGAACTTGCTGCATTCAGCATGGAAAATCTTTATGTCAATGGTCTCATCAACCGTACTGACAAGGTAAAAATCCTTGGCAACGGAGCCATTAGTAAGAAAGTTGATTTTAAAGTCAATGCTGTTAGTGAAAAAGCCAAAGCGGTTATTGAAGCTGCTGGTGGATCTGTTGAAATCATTAAATAATTTTCTCAGTGAAAAAATTCATCCAAACACTCAAGAATATTTGGAGCATCGATGAGTTAAGATCAAAGATCACCATCACGCTGTTGCTCATCTTAGTATATCGTTTTGGAGCACACGTTTCTTTACCTGGTATCGACCCAAATAAACTTGACCTCACCAGTGCTAAGAAAGGCTTGCTCGGTATCTTCGATACATTTGCAGGTGGATCATTTACAAATGCATCCATTTTTGCATTGGGTATCATGCCATATATCTCCGCGTCAATCTTCATGCAATTGTTGACCATCTTCGTTCCTCAAATGCAGAAGATTCAGAAAGAGGGCGATAGTGGCAGAAAAAAAATCAATCAGTGGACTCGTTACATTACCGCATTGGTAACCATGTTTCAGGCAGCAGCCTATGTGGCGTACTTGAAAAATGTGAGCAGAGATGCGTTGATTGAAGCTTACCAACCTTATTTCTGGGTTTCTACTGTTATTGTGTTAACTGCAGGTACATTATTTGTGATGTGGTTGGGTGAAAAAATTCAAGACAAGGGATTGGGCAATGGTACTTCTATCATCATCATGGTAGGTATTCTTGCACGTCTTCCACAATCATTCATTGGTGAATTAGGCGCCAAGCAAACACGCGGTGGCGGTGGATTGCTGTTGTTCTTGATTGAAATTGCATTCTTGATTGTTATTGTTCTTGGATTGATACTGCTTGTACAAGGTGTTCGCAAAGTTCCTGTTAGCTACGCAAAACAGCTTGTTGGCAATAAATCGCTTGCTGGCGCAAGACAGTTTCTTCCTTTGAAAGTAAATGCATCTGGTGTAATGCCTATCATTTTTGCACAGGCAATCATGTTCCTTCCAACCTTGTTTTCATTTACAAATTTGGAATCTGGAAAAGGAGTAGCTAGAATTTTTAATGATCCTAGCAATATCTGGTACATGACTATCTATGTAATCATGGTAATTGCTTTCACCTTCTTATATACTGCACTTATCTTCAATCCTAAACAAATGGCCGATAGCTTGAAGCAGAGCAATGGTTTTGTTCCTGGTGTTAAACCTGGGCAGCCAACTGCAGATTACATTGGTCAGGTAATGGATAGAATCACTTTACCAGGTGCAATCTTTCTTGCCGCTATTGGTATCCTTCCAGGAATCGCACAACAACTTGGTGTTACACAATCTTTCTCTTCGTTTTTCGGAGGAACATCTTTGTTGATCATGGTGGGTGTTATCCTTGATACCCTTCAACAAATTGAAACACATTTGTTGATGAGACAGTATGACGGATTAGTAGCTGGAGGAAGAATCCAAGGAAGACAGCCTGTAACCACTAGCTCTATCTAAAATGATCCGGATCAAGACCAACGAAGAAGTTGAGTTGATCCGCGAAAGTGCACTTCTCGTCAGTCGCACCTTAGCTGAGCTCGCATCCATATTAAAGCCAGGTACCACTACTGCGCAGTTGGATAAACGTGCTGAAGAATTCATTCTTTCACACAATGCCATCCCTTCTTTTAAAAATTATAGGGGCTATCCTTATGCTACCTGTATTTCTGTAAACGATGCTGTTGTTCACGGCTTTCCAACCAACAAAGCACTCAAAGAAGGAGATCTTGTATCCATCGATGTGGGAGTATATAAAAATGGATTTCATGGAGACAGCGCATACACATTTGGATTATCTCCTGTTTTAGAAGAACATCAATTGCTGATGAAGGTCACACGTGATTCACTGTTGCTTGGAATTGAAAAAGCAGTCAACGGTAACAGGGTCGGGGATATTTCACATGCCATTCAAGAATACACTGAAAAAAAGCATCACTTCGGAGTTGTGAGAGAATTGGTGGGACACGGCTTGGGTAAACAATTGCATGAAGATCCACAAGTGCCCAATTATGGTAAGAAAGGTGCGGGTCCTAAGCTGAGAGAGAACATGGTGATCGCCATTGAACCTATGATCAATGTGGGAACAAAAGATGTGATTTATGATGATGATGGATGGACAGTCAGGACCAGAGATGGAAAATTTTCTGCCCATTATGAACATACCATTTGTGTAAAAAAGAACAAGGCGGATATTCTTTCCAGCTTTACAGAAATTATCTCGCAAGAAAAAAACAACGCTGCATTGTTCAGCGATTATTGATCTTTCGTACCTTCTTCGTTCAATTCAAAGAACTCTATATGAAGAAGTATGTTGCGCTTTTATTCTTGTTATCATCGCTCTTAACATCTCATGCTCAACTATCTACTCAAGTTAGATCATATAGGGCTGCACATGAAAAAGAACTGCTATTAACATTTAAAACATTTTTAGAGATCCCCAATATTGCAAGTGATCAAGTAGGTATCAAGCAAAATGCAGATTGGATTGCTGCATGTATGAAAGAGAAGGGAATTAGCAATGTGCAATTGCTTTATCCTTCAACAAAGGGTATGCCTCCTGCAGTATATGGTGAAGCGCTGCAGCCTGGTGCAACAGAAACAATTATTTTTTATGCGCATTATGATGGTCAACCGGTGGATTCATCCAAGTGGATGAAGGGCCTCCATCCATTTAAGCCGCAACTGGCCAACGGATCCTTGATCAACCAAGCCACGATTGTTGATTGGAATGGGTTGGGAGTACAAACAGATCCCAATTGGAGGATTTATGGAAGAGGCGCGTCAGACGATAAAGCAGGTGTGTTTTCTATCATCAATTCCTATGATATACTTAAGCAACTTGGAGTCAAGCCTACTGTAAACATTAAATTCTTTTTTGAAGGCGAAGAAGAAGCAGGGTCGCCGCATTTGCATGAAATATTTGAAAAGTATGCATCATTATTAAAAGGAGATATGTGGGTGATCTGTGATGGTCCGGTTCATCAATCCGGGAGAAAACAGGTTGTGTTTGGAGTAAGAGGGGATACCCATATGGAAATTACAGTCTTTGGACCAAAACGACCATTGCATTCAGGGCATTATGGAAATTGGATTCCAAATCCAGCAATGGAATTATCCAAATTATTGGCAAGCATGAAAGATGATGAAGGGAATGTGCTGGTCAAAGGTTTTTATGATGATGTAGTACCACTCACAAATGCTGAGAAGGCTGCGCTTGCAAAAGTTCCTGCAGTGGAGGAACAAATGAAAAAAGAATTAGGCGTAAGAAAGCCAGAAAGAAATTCCACATTAAACGAATCGTTGAATTTACCATCGCTTAATATCAATGGAATTCAAAGCGCAGCTGTTGGAAATTTGGCCGCAAACGTGATCCC
>CAYFLQ010000009.1:4831-13266 GCA_964344065.1 uncultured Sphingobacterium sp.
ATCCCAACCAAAGCCATTGCATCCATTGATTTGCGACTTGTTGTAGGCAATGATTGGAAGAAACAGCAGCAAAAAGTAATCGATCATATTCAATCTAAGGGGTATCATATTGTATTCAAAGAGCCAACCGATGAAGAGCGTATGAACTTTGATAAAATTTGTATGGTGAATGTGTCCAGCGGATACAATGCACAGAAAACCCCTATGGAACATGCATTTGCAAAACGCATCGTACAATCAATCAATGGTGCAATAGGCTATGATGCTGTTCAGCTGCCCACCTTGGGCGGTAGTTTACCGTTGTTTATTTTTGAAGAGAAATTGCATGCCCAACCCATTACCATTCCTATTGCTAATCACGATAATAATCAGCATGCCGAAAACGAAAATATACGCATTGGTAATTTGTGGGACGCACTGGAGTTGTTTACAGCCATTATGACAATCGGGAAATGACGAATCAGAAAATTTTACTGGTGATTGGTGGCGGAGCCGCCGGGATGTTTTGTGCTGTGAATGCGGCACGGTTATCGCCAACTTTGAAAGTAATCGTTGTTGAAAAATCCAACAAATTGCTTGCTAAAGTAAAAGTAAGTGGTGGTGGAAGGTGTAATGTTACTCATGCAGCTGAAACTGTTGATGAATTGTTGCACGCATACCCCAGAGGAAAACATTTTATGCGTAAATCTTTGTATCAGTTTGCTCCCAAGGATACCATCGAATGGTTTAGTGAACGAGGAGTATTGCTCAAAACAGAATCGGATGGAAGAATGTTTCCTGTTACCAACAGTTCTCAAACCATCATCGATTGTTTGATGCAAGAGGCAGCAACATATAAAATAGAAATCCGATATCAAACTTCACTTGAATCTATACATCCTACAAATAGCGGCTTCGAAGTGAGATTGAAGAGTAAACAAGATGATGTGTTCTTTGCAGATGAACTTTGTATTGCCACTGGAGGATTTCCTAAACTAGCATCATTTGATTTTATATCATCGCTCGGTATTAACATAGTTTCACCTGTTGCTTCGCTATTTACTTTTAATATCGAAGATCATTTGCTTCATCAATTAATGGGTGTTTCTGTTGAACATACGCGGATACGTATTCCTGTATTAAAAATAGAAAATGAGGGTCCGTTGTTGATTACACATTGGGGATTAAGTGGACCCGCTGTGTTGAAGTTGTCATCGTATGCAGCAGTGGATTTACATGAATTGAATTATGATTTTGATATACAGTTGAATTGGTGTCCTGATTTCAATGAGAGCAGTATGTTAGAGTGGTTAAAACGGGAGAAGGAACAACAACGTGGACTCATTCAGGTTAAAAATCCTTTTGGGTTGAGCAATAGACTATGGGAGTATCTTTTAAATAAAGCTGAAATTCAATTTCATTCAAATTGGAAAGATGTACCTCAAAAAAAACTTGTGCAGCTTTCTAAAGTATTGTGCAGTGATACTTACAGGGTTAAGGGCAAGACTACATTCAAAGAAGAATTTGTTACTGCTGGAGGAGTAGATATCAATGAAATTGATCCACAGACCATGCAAAGTAAAAAACATCCACATCTATACTTTGCAGGTGAAGTGATGAATATTGACGGGATCACTGGAGGGTATAATTTTCAACATGCCTGGAGCAGCGGAATGATTGCAGCGAGAGCGATTGCAAAGCAACAGCTATTGTAATTGTTGTTTTAGTTGTAATGGTTGCAGGTTGTAAGTTTTAAGTTGAGGGTGCCTTGTTGTTGGTTTTACATTTTTTCCATAATTTAACATACGTTGTTATCATTTTTGGTTGCTCATGGGACAACAATGACAACAAAGTAAAACAATTACAACCACTACAACTATCTATCATGAACCTAAATACCCGCCGGAACTTCATCAGTAAGCTCGCAGGCGCAACAACTGCTCTGCCTTTTTTGGCTGCCGTTAATCCATCCTTTGCAGCAGAAGCTGTGAATGTAAAATCGCTTTTTGAACGATCACTTCCAAATGAGTTTGCTTCTGATGAAGAGTTGTGGTCATGGGTTCGCGAAGCGTATACGGTGAGTCCGAATATCATCAACCTAAATAATGGGGGTGTTGCACCGCAACCCAAGGTTGTGCAGGATGCACATATCAGGTATTATCAATATTGTAATGAGGCCCCTTCTTATTATATGTGGCAAATATTAGATCAGGGGAGGGAACCATTGCGAGAGCGGTTGGCAAATCTCTGTGGATGTGATACAGAGGAAATTGCCATCAACCGAAATGCTACAGAAGGATTGAATACTGTGATTTTTGGGTTGAATTTAAAAGCGGGTGATGAGGTGGTGCTGACCAAGCAAGATTATCCGAACATGATCAATGCATGGAAACAGCGTGAAAAAAGAGATGGTATCAAATTGGTTTGGATTGATATTCCATTGCCATTGGAGAATGAAGATGAGATTGCATCTTATTATATCAAAGCATTTACATCCAAGACCAAAGTCGTGATGGTTACACATCTTATCAATTGGTGTGGTCAGATCATGCCCGTTCGGAAAATTGCAGATGCCGCACATCAGAGGGGCATCGAGGTAATTGCTGATGGTGCTCATACTTTGGGGCATTTTTATTTCAAAGTACCTGAATTGGGCTGTGATTATTTTGCCTCTTCACTTCATAAGTGGATGAGTGCTCCTTTTGGAAGTGGTGTATTGTATATTAAAAAAGAAAAAATAAAAAATGTTTGGGCTTTGCTTTCCAATAACGAACCTGATGGAACAGATATAAGAAAGTTTGAGTCATTGGGTACGCGATCATTCGCATCTGAAATGGCCATCGGAGCTGCCATCGATTTTCATGATGTGATGGGGAGTCAGCGTAAAGAAGAACGATTGAGATTTTTAAAAAACTATTGGGTAGATCAATTGAAAAGCCATCCAAAGATTTCATTCAATCAACCTCAAACAAAACATCTCTCTTGCGCAATTGCCAGTGTTGCAGTCGCAGGCAAAAAACCTGAAGAGGTGTCTTCGGAGCTTTTCTCCAAGTATAAAATCCATGCTGTTGCCATCAATTGGGAGAACATTCATGGAGTCAGGGTAACTCCCAATGTGTACACCTCCATCAAGGAATTGGACAAGCTGGTAGGGGCTATGAGGAAAATAGCGGGGTAAATCCACCCATTCAGGCCAATTTTCACGAAAATCCGTCTTTTTTCAGCCAAATTTAGCCCCATTTTTAGGGCCAGTTCCCCTATTTCAGCTAACTTTGCCGTCCCCAAATCAGGCTGACAAAACAGCTTGAAATTTAAACAAAAGGAGGACATAAATAGTGGAAGAAAACACAACACTAACAAATCCGTCAGTAGCTACAGCACACGATGATTTCGACTGGAGCATTGACAAGCGCAATGTTGCACGTTACAACAACGACGAGCAAAAAAAGTATGATGCCGTTTACGAGGGCACATTTAAAACAATCACAGATGGTGAAATGGTTCAAGGTACCGTAGTTGGTATGACCAAAACCGATGTGGTGATCAACATTGGTTTCAAGAGTGATGGACTTGTTTCATTGAATGAATTCAGGGACATGCATGGTTTGAAAACCGGTGATGTGGTAGAAGTAATGGTGGTTGAAAAAGAAGACAGGGAAGGACATCTTCACCTCAGTCGCAAACAAGCCCGCATCAGTCGTGCTTGGGAACGCATTGTTGAGATGCACAAAACTGGAGAAGTTGTTACAGGCTTTGTTACCAGTAAAACAAAAGGTGGACTCATCGTTGACATTCTTGGTATGGAAACATTCTTGCCTGGATCTCAAATTGATGTGAAGCCAGTTACAGATTACGATCAGTTTGTAGGAAAGACCATGGAATTCAAAGTGGTGAAAATCAATGAAGCCATCAAGAATGCGGTTGTTTCCCATAAAGCTCTTATTGAAAGTGATATCGAAGCACAACGTGCTGAGATCATGGGTAAATTGGAGAAAGGTCAGGTATTGGAAGGTACCATCAAGAACATCACTGATTTCGGAGCATTCCTTGATTTGGGTGGTGTTGATGGATTGCTTTACATCACTGATATCAGCTGGGGAAGAATCAATCATCCTTCAGAGGTGTTGAAACTGGACCAGAAAGTAAATGTTGTTGTATTGGATTTCGATGATGAGAAGAAGCGTATCAGCCTCGGCTTGAAACAATTGACTCCGCATCCTTGGGATACTTTGTCAACAGACATTGTTGAAGGTGCAACAGTAAAAGGTAAGGTTGTAAATATCGAAGATTACGGTGCTTTCTTGGAAATCACTCCTGGCGTCGAAGGTTTGGTGCATGTAAGTGAAATTACATGGGCGAACACACCAGTGAATGCAAAAGAATTCTTCAAGTTGGGTGATGAATATGAAGCTAAAGTGGTAACACTTGACAAGGATAGCAGAAAAATGAGCTTGTCTATCAAGCAACTTAGTTCTGATCCTTGGAACGAAATCGAAGAGAAATTCCCAGTTGGAAGCAAGCACAGCGGATTGGTGAAGAACATCACTCCATATGGCGTATTTGTTGAATTGCAACCTGGTATTGGTGGAATGATTCACATCAGCGACCTCAGCTGGTTGAAGCGTTTCAATCATCCTTCTGAATTCACCAAGTCTGGAAATTCTATTGATACCATTATTTTGAATATCGACAAGGAAAACAGAAAACTTCAGCTTGGACACAAGCAGTTGGAAGAAGATCCTTGGAATGCGCTTCAAGAAACATTTACCATTGGTTCACTTCATGAGGGAACTGTAACCAAGAAGGACGATAAAGGTGCCTTGGTTCAACTTCCTTATGGATTAGAAGGATTTGCCCCTGCCCGTCATCTTGCTAAACAAGATGGTAAGGTTGTAGGTGCTGATGAGACAGCTCAATTCATGGTGATCGAATTTGATCGCAATGAGAAGAGAATTGTATTGAGTCATGCACGTATCTGGGAGCAAGTAGTCGCTGATGAAAAAGAAGCGGTTGTGAAAGAGAAGAAGGCTGATGCAGCTAAAACCAAAAAAGCTGTAAAAGACATTCAAAACAAGGTTGAGAAATCAACACTTGGTGATTTGGGTGTGTTGGCTGAACTCAAGAAGAAAATGGAAGGTGGAGAAGAAGCTAAATAACAACCTCTTAAGATAGACTAAGGCCCCGGTGTTCCACCGGGGCCTTTTTTATTACAATTGCTTGATCATGGATAATTCCAAATCGTTGAGCGACATGAGTTTTAAATCTGCAATGTTCCAACGCTCCATTTCATATTGTGAAGGATGTGGAACAATGATGCATTTCATTTTTGCAGCTTTTGCTGCAATCAATCCGTTGAAAGAATCTTCGACGCAGATACAACGGGTGGGTTCGCTTTGTAGAGCTTTTGCACATTCAAGAAAAACCTGAGGGTGTGGTTTTCCGTAATCCAATTGTTCAGCAGATGAAACTACTGAGAAGCTGCTTGTTAATTGCATTTTTTCAAGCACTGCATTGATTACATTCGATGGGGAAGAGCTAGCTAGTCCAATTTTGAATCCTGCATTGGAGAACAGTTGTATGGCATGCTCAACGCCACTCATCATTTTTCCTTTGGTATTGATTTTTTCAACAACTCTTTGCAAAATATCTTTTTCTGTTGCTGCTAAATGCGTTGCATCAATATCAAAATAGGAGAACCAATGCTGTAAAAATTCTGGTGTTCTGAGTCCTGTTGTTGTATTGTATTCGTCTTCTCCAATTTCAACATTAAACACTTGAAGAGATTCCTGGGCTGCTTCATACCACAGTGGCTCTGAGTCGATTAGCAATCCATCCATATCGAATATAACAGTATTCAGTTTCATCATAGCATCGCAAAGCTAATGGAATGTCATTTAATAGAAATTGCCTATCTTGAATGCTGCATATGAAAAAATTGAAGCAGTTTAAGCTGGTGAGGAAATTGGTTTATGCGGTTGTAGGGATGTTTACCTATCCTGGTATAGCGATCGTAAATAAATTATCAATTCAGTGCACTGAATTTTTAAAGGGACTTCCCAAGAAAAATGTACTATTTGTAAGCAATCATCAGACCTATTTTGCTGATGTGATAGCTTTTTCGCATATTTTTTGTGCTGTAAAATGGGGAAGAAAAAACAGATTAGGTCTGCCTTTCTATTTATTGAATCCTTTTGTGGGAGTAAATTTTGTAGCAGCTGAAGAGACCATGAAGGATAATTTACTTACCAGAATTTTTACGTTGGCAGGTGCAATTACTATCAAAAGAACATGGAGGAGTAAGGGGGTGGATATTAAAAGGGAGGTTGATCCAAAGGATTTTGAAAACATATATGATGCATTGAAAAAAAGGTGGGTCATCACTTTCCCACAAGGAACTACCAAGCCATTTGCTCCCGGAAGAAAGGGCACAGCATTTATAATAAAGGAAATGAAGCCTGTTGTGGTGCCAGTTGTAATCAATGGTTTTTGGCGTGCATTCAATCGAAAAGGGCTGGTTTTTAAGAAGAAAGGAACCAATCTTTCCGTTCAATTCAAACCACCTTTGGATATAGATTATTCAAAGAGTGTTGAAGATATTTTAGATATGATCATGAATGCAATAGAGCAGAGCACTGATTTTAAGATGAAGGGCCGTCATCATCACCTGCAGCCATCATGATTGTGATTCAAATAAGGCTTTTAATTCTGTAGCTTCTGCTGGTTTCATTTTTTTAGCAAGAATCAATCTGAGTTGTCTTCTTCTTAATGCACCATCATATATTTTCTTTTCATCTTCTGATTCAGGAATGAGTTCCGGCACTTTTCTGGGTTTTCCGTTTGGATCCAATGCTACAAAGGTGAAGTACGCTTCATTGCTCTCGTACTTGTATTGTTGGGTATAATCTTCTCCCCACACTTTGATGTGAATTTCCATGGATGTATTGAATGCTCTTGAAACTTTTGCTTCAATGTGTACGACATTACCCAGCTTAATGGGAGAGACAAAGGATATATTGTCTACCGATGCGGTTACACAAGGTGCGTTACAATGTTTCCATGCCGCCATTGCAGCAGCAACATCCATCCAATACATCAATCGGCCACCCATCAGATTGCCATAATAGTTGGTATCATTGGGCAATACCAATTCTGTCATTTCAACTGTTGATTCTGAAGCTTTTTTAGTTTGCATTGTGCAAAGTTAAATGGTTATTGATTCCATGTGTTGCAAAAAATCTGGTGAAATATCTGCTCCAATACCAGGTGCATCCGTTAATTCCAAAAAGTAGTTGTTGTATTTCGCTCCTTGTATGACGGGGTCTTCTAAATGGCCCAGCAGGCAAGTGTCTAGATCATAAAATATAATGTTGTCATGCGCCATGGCAAGATGCACCTTTGCGGTCAACGCCAATCTGCTCTCTACCATTCCCCCAAGCATACAGGGCATGTTGTATTGTTTTGCTGTATTTGCAATCTTAATGGCTTCAGTGATTCCCCCAGATTTGGCCAGTTTTATATTGATGAAGTCGCAGCTTTCGGATTTGATCAAACGCTCAGCATCATAATGATCAAATACACTTTCATCTGCCATAATTGGGATCTTAACCTGTTTTCTCAGTGATGGCAATAGTTCATCAAGTCGATGGTGCATGGGTTGTTCACAAAATCCAATATCATATTTTTCAATTGCTTGCAGGGTATTTATTGCCGTTGTATAATCCCATCCTTGGTTTGCATCCACTCTTAACTTGATGGCTGATCCTACTGCTTCTCTGATGCGTCTAACTCTTTCAATATCCTCCTCACCGTTTTTCCCAAGCTTTATCTTTATAATGGTTACTCCATCTGCAATAAAACGTTTGGCTTTTTCAGCCATTTGTTGCGGTGAGTCAATGCCGATGGTTAAATCAGTGTAGATGGGTTTTTTCTCACCTCCCAAAAATTTATACAAGGGTAATTTTTTTTCCTTGGCAGCTATATCATACAGCGCCATATCAAAGGCACTCTTGATGGTAGAGTTGAAGGCAATATATTCATCAAATTCTTTCAATCTTTTTTCAATTTCAAGTGGATTTTTCCCTTTGATGATCTTGGCCAAGTCTTTGCCTACATAAAAACAGGTATCCTGTGTTTCTCCAACCAACATGGGGAATGCACTGCATTCTCCAACGCCTGATATCCCAGCATCCGTATGAATTTTGATGTAAATGTTTTGTGCTTCATAGCAAGTTTCTGTGGCAATGACGAAGGGTTCCATCGGAATGGTTAGCCTTGCTATATCTATTGAAGTAATTTTCATGTATGGTTAACCTCTGATTATTTTTTTTCTTCTCAGTTCATTCAAAGTTAAACCTTCTGCATCAAGGTTATTGAAAAATCCAATGACATCACATAGGAAGAGTTGATGATCTCCTGCATCTATAGATTTTATTTGCTTTAGATGAATGTAGGCAAGT
>CAYFLQ010000009.1:13276-15911 GCA_964344065.1 uncultured Sphingobacterium sp.
ACTGATCTTTTGCAAGCAACTGCAAGACAAAGTTTTTTTCTTTTTCTGCAAGTGACAAGGTTTTGGTTTTCTTATAAATTGCAACAGTCATTCTTTTGGGCTCCATGCTGGCACCAGCAACATAGGTGCAAATATTCATGTTGTGCTCAGCATTGAATTTTGTACTGATGCTATAAACAGGAAGATCAGTCCTGTTCCAAGGCCTTTTCATGATGTATAATTTGAGCTTTTTAAAGCATGGTCCCCTTTAAAAAGAGGTATGCACAATTGAAATATATAACCACACCGGTTACGTCCACCAGTGTTGCAACAAATGGAGCTGATGATACGGCAGGGTCTGCTCCTAATTTCTTCAAGGCAATGGGCAACATCGAGCCAGTAATGGTTCCAAAAAGTACAACACCAATCAATGATATGCCAACAACAACTGCCACCAACATATAATGAGGACCATAAACGGCAGGAAAAATTTGAGACCATAGGATCACTCTGAAGAATCCTATCAGCCCAAGTACTGCTCCCAACAAAATACCCGATATGATTTCTCTTCTCATGACATTCCACCAATCTTTGATGGTTACTTCACCAACTGTTAATGCTTGAATGATAAGAGACGAAGCTTGAGATCCTGTGTTTCCGCCGCTTGATATAATGAGGGGAATAAAGATGGACAATACCAGTGCTTTGTCAAGTGCCATCTCATAGGTTGCCATTGCAGTTGCTGTGAGCATTTCTCCAATAAACAGCACAATCAGCCAGCCTATTCTTTTTTTGAATAGCTTGAAAATCGATATTTCCAAGTAAGGTTCATCCAACGCTTCAGTACCTCCCATCTTTTGCATATCCTCACTGAATTCTTCATTGGCAACCCAAAGGATATCATCAATTGTTACGATACCAACCAAAATGTTGTTGTTGTCAACTACAGGCAGCGCTACTCGATTGTTCATTTTAAACACCTGGTTGGCCATTTCTTGATCATCGTATACATTCAATTCAATATATCTTCCATCTGTTAATTCACTCACCATGCGATCGGGAGGAGATAACAAAAACTCTCTGATTCTAACGTCATCTATCAATTCACCCTGGTCATTCACTACATAGATTACATCGATGGTTTCTGAATCCTTCCCAACTTCTCTGATATGCTCCAATACTTCAGCAATCGTCCAGTCCGACTGAACAGCTATGTAGTCTGGCGTCATCAATCTCCCCACACTGTCTTCTGGATAGCCCAGTAGGGAGAGGGTAATTTTTCTTTCTTCAGGATTGAGCAGTTTGATCAGTTCTCTTACAACTTTGGTAGGTAGTTCTTCTAAAAAAGCAGTTCTATCATCCGCTGGCAACTCATTGAGCAATGCCGCTGTTTTGAGTGGCTGAAGATCTTTGATGATATCTTTTTGGATGCTGAGTTCGAGTATTTTGAATGTGCTAGCAGCTCTATGGATAGAGAGGTGTGCAATGATTTCTGTTGCCTGCTCCCATTTTTCTTCGATGAGCTGAGCAACATCGCTGATATTCAACTCGTTGAGAAATTCAGGCAAATCCCTCCTGTTTTCTTCCAGTTGGAAAAATTCAAATTGTTCCTGAAGGGTCATATCCTGGTCGAATTGGATCATTGGCTTTTGAGAATATTGCGAAATTAATCATAGTTTTCAAGCCTACAATATTAAGTTATGGTACAGCCTTATTTGATCATTTTACCCACAGAGAACAGAGGCAGGGGTGTATTTGCAACGGCAGAGATACCAGAGGGGACAATCGTCGAAATTTCGCCGGTGATTGTGATGGAGCAAAAGGACAGATCTCATCTCGACCAAACAAAATTGCATGATTACATATTTGAATGGGGAGGAAAATTATTACAATGTTGTGTAGGACTCGGATATATTTCTATCTATAATCATGCTTATTTGGCAAATTGTGAGTATGAAATGGATTTTGACAATGAATTAATGACGATTAAAACAGTTGCACCTATTAAAAAAGGTGAGGAGTTGTTTATCAACTATAATGGAACTTTCAATGATTCAAAACCTGTTTGGTTTGAAGTTCAGTAAATTTGTAACATATACGATCAGATGCTGATTTTCATATTAGGTTTCATGGGTTCTGGAAAGACACACTGCGGCAAAGAAATTGCGCAGCATTTTCACATGCCATTTATTGACCTGGATCAGGAAATTGAAATGCGCACAGGAAAAACCATTTCATCCATTTTTGCAGATGAAGGTGAAACAACTTTCAGAAAAATAGAATCAGAAACACTTTTGAGTATGATTCAGCATGTTGAGAATCCTGAAAATTCTGCTGGTGCAGTGATATCTTGTGGTGGAGGAACTCCATGCTTTCATAAAAACATGGATATCATGAATCAACACGGGCTGACCGTTTGGTTGAATCCATCTACACAAGTTTTATTATCAAGACTAAAACATGAACAAGCAAAAAGACCATTGATTGCTGGCTTGTCAGAAGAAGCACTAGAAACTTTTATATTGAATAAAACACAGGAGAGGGAAGTGTATTACAGACAAGCTGCCATTATTACTCAATCTGCAGATTGCCCGATTGATTTAATTGAAAACAAGATCAAACATGTATAAAAATCATTTTGTTTTAGGGCCTATAT
>CAYFLQ010000009.1:15921-16220 GCA_964344065.1 uncultured Sphingobacterium sp.
GTTCAATATCAACTCATCCATGGAGTGGCTATCCTGGTTGTAGGCTTATTATACATGCATACACAAAATGGTAAACTGTTAATGGTTGAAAAATTATTTTCATCAGGCATCCTTTGTTTCTCTGGCTCCATATACCTGTTAACTTTCTTGAAATATCAGCAAATTGAATTTCCTTCAATCATTGCCCTGGTTACTCCAATCGGAGGGCTATTGATGATTCTAGGATGGTTCAGTTTGGCATGGGCTTTCCTGAGGAAATAAATTGATGTATTTTTACGCCTAATTATATATCCAAAACC
>CAYFLQ010000010.1:0-15621 GCA_964344065.1 uncultured Sphingobacterium sp.
GCGTTTTGGCATGAAATGGATTTTTTTCACCTGTATAACAGTGGTGTCCATTTTTTACATCTGGTGCACCCCAAACGATTCGTCCAATTTTACTCCAATGGATAGCTCCTGCGCACATCAAACAAGGCTCTACGGTAACATACAAAGTAGCATCGGGCAAATATTTCGACCCCATGGCATTGAATGCAGAGGTGAGTGCAATGATCTCTGCATGGGCAGTTGGATCGTTCAATTTCTCCACCATGTTGTATCCTCTTGCAATGATTTTTCCCTGTTGAACAATCACAGCACCAACTGGTACTTCATCCTCCTCAAATGCTTTTTCAGCTTCTTTGAGTGCCATCTTCATAAAATATTCGTCCGTCATTGGGGTTGATTTTTTTCCAAGATCAAGGATAGCTTTTCTATGGCTGTTTTCATCGACTCCCATATCACTGAGTAATCTGAGACAGATGTGTGTGCATACACAAAAAATACATCCAGCATGATATGTTTCTGTTCAAGCAATGCAACCAGAGATAATTTTTGTTGCCTGAAAGCTTCTCGCATCCTGCGTTTCAATAAATTTCGGTCGACTGCTCTCTTAAAATATTTTGCACTTACTGATACGCCCATTTTAAGTGGAAATGGATCCGCATTTGCTGCATTCCTCTCATGGAAATGGTAATAGATCAGCAAGGGTGATGTCTTAAATTTTTGACCATGCTCAAAGAGATTGCGAATGGCTTTCAGGCTTTTGAGTCGTTCGTTTTTAGATAGTGTATACCTGCTGGTCATGGCTTAACAAAAATAGCTCCAGAAAAAGATCCGGAGCTATGATAATGTGATAAATATGCTTAGGCTGCTTACTTCAGTCTGCTTTCGTCAGATACACTGAGCTTTTTGCGACCTTTTTTTCTTCTGCTTGCCAATACAGCACGCCCGTTGGCACTTTCCATGCGTTTACGGAATCCATGCACTGATTTTCTGCGTCTGCGATGTGGTTGAAATGTACGTTTCATAATTTTTTCTTTTTCCTTTTTGTTGAAACAATGGATCGGGAGAAGCGATCAATGCTGTTCAATGGGTCCACGGGTCACCACACCTGTGGATTTGTGAAAGGACGGCAAAGGTAGCGGTTTTAAAGTAAATCGGCAAGTAGTAGACTGAAATCAGATAAAAGCCTGTTTTGCAGGTACTTCTGACCCCCAAAATGCCCCTGCAGCATGTCTAAACTTTTCCGTATCTCCGGTGGTGAAAAAGTCGATTTGTGCAGTTTTGCTCAATCGTTTTGCCATTTCGGGGTGTCTTTGCAAATAAAATACAAGGCTCTCTGCCACAATTTCACCTTGAGAAATAACCTGAACAGCAGGATGTACATATTTTTTAATGGTAGGTAGCAATAAAGGATAATGGGTACAGCCTAATAAAATGGTATCAATCCCCTCGCACTGATCCAACAGCTGCTGTAAACATGCTTGAACCTTGGCATCGGCATTGGAAGTTTGATAATCGCCTGATTCTACCAAATCCACCCAAGATGGACATGCTTGCTGATAAATGGTAACATCTGGAAAGGATTTTTGAATTTCGATTACATAAGAACCAGAATCCACTGTTCCTTTGGTTCCCAGAATACCAATATGATTGGTTTCGGTGTAATCGCCTATGACTTCAGTGGTTGGACGAATAACTCCCAGCACTCTTTTTGTTGAATCCATCAATGGTAGATCTTTCTGTTGGATATTTCGAAGTGCTTTAGCAGATGCTGTATTGCAGGCAAGGATTACCAATGGACACCCTTGATCAAACAACCATTTTACTGCTTCAAGTGTGTATTGGTATACTGTATCAAAATCTCTCGGGCCGTAAGGTGCCCTGGCATTGTCTCCAAGATAGATAAAATCATGCTCTGGTAAAGCTTTCACCATTTCTTTCAAAATGGTGAGTCCACCTAATCCTGAATCAAATACTCCTATCGGTGCTTGAACAGACATGATAAAAAAAGACCGAAACAATGTTGTTTCGGTCGAAGTTATTTATTTGGCGGGAGGCTTCGGTGTGCCTGCCTCTATTTTTTTCTTGACCAGCGGCAGTAAATCATCCGCATCAGGAAAAACAATCAATGCTTCTTTTCTATATACATAACTGAAACCATTTGCTTTGGCTACATCATTGATGAGTTGATTTGCTTTCTGTGCAACAGGAGCCATCAATTCTTCTTGCTTTTGTTGCATCTGCTGCTGATAGCTTTGCTCATACCCTTGTAATTCCACCAATAGTTTTTTCATTTTCTCTCTGTTCGCAGTTCTGATGGCATTTGACCATTTGGTAGAGTCAGACTTGAAGATGCTATCTTGACGGTTCAATTCTTTTAAAGTTTCTGCATAATTGATCTGAAGAGCACTGTCAAATTGTGACATTTCAGCCATTGCTTTTTTATACTCTGGCATCAACTGAACTACTTCATCCACGCTGATATAACCATGTTTGTTTTGTGCGTTGAGCATAGGATTGAAAGACATCATAGCGATCATCACCATACCCAGGAATAAAAACTTTTTCATTATTGCTTGTTTGTTTAAGTGTTGCGAAAATAGGGTTTTTTTATTTGCCAGTTAACTCTTTTAATACATCATCGCTGCGATCCAGCTTAGGGTCTGCAAAAATTACTGTGATTCCTTCACTCTTGTCTAAAATCAAATCATACTGTCGTGCAACAGCCAATTTCTGTACAGCATTGTATACTTTGTCTTGGATGGGTTTCACCAGCTCTTGCCTTTTTTTGAAAAGGTCACCTTCGAATCCAAATCGTTTTTTCTGAAGATCTCTCACCTCTTTTTCTTTATTGAATAAATCATCTTCTCTTTTCTTTAGCAATTCTTCACTCAGCATTACCTTTTCAGCTTCATAATTTCTATACATCTGATCCAACAATGCCTGTTTATCATCAATTTCTTTTTGCCACTGCAAACTGAATGCATCTAATTTTTTTTGGGCATCACTATAATCAGAAAGTTTGCTTAAAATATACCTTGTGTCAATGATGGCATACCGTTGTGCATATGATGCAATGGTTAGCATACACAAGGCAAACAATAAGGTGAAGATTTTTTTCATGAACTAAAGTTTTATCATTTATTCAGGCTCATATCCCAACATGAATGTAAATCTGCTGGCATCTCTCATCCTTCCATTTGGTGTAAACCTATCCAATCCAATTCCATAGTCAAATCCAAGCAGTCCAAACATAGGAAGGAAGAATCTCACACCAACACCAACGGCTCTTCTGAGTCTAAATGGATTCCACTCCTTAAAACTGTACCATCCATTTGCAGCTTCATAGAATGCGAGTCCATAAATCGTACTGCTCGGGTTGGTTACAAATGGATACCTCATTTCAAGTGAATACTTGTTGAAGATGGTAAAGAATTTACTTGCACTTGATTTATCTGGATTGATCGTCGGGTCTGAGTTGTCATATACAGGATATCCTCTGTGTGCAATCAAATCATATCCGAGTACACCAAAATTATTGGTGATACCTGCATCACCCACTTGAAATCTCTCAAATGGCGAGATAGGAATTTTAGTGTTGTACCTGCCAATGAATCCATATTTGGCAGCCATGCGCAATACAAACTGTCTGCTTTTATCTTCGCCTGCTGGTTTACCAATTGGAACAAACCATTCAGCATTGAATTTCCATTTATGATATTCCACCAACTTGAAAATATCTTTTTGATTGATTCCTTGTATATAGGACCATGGTGGAGTAAACGCTGCACTTGCCATGAAGTTGGATCCACTTCTTGGGAAAATAGGTTGATCAATCGAAGAACGCTGTAAAGCAAATTTCAAATTGAAGTTGTTGGATATGCCAGTAGAGAATGATGGGAAGATGGCATAATTCTTTGCGCGATACTGGATGTAGTTTAGAGATGTAACCAGTGAGAAAAAGTCGTCAGGCCATTTCAACATCTTACCAAATGCAATGGTAGCACCTGCTGTACTCAAATAAGATGAATCAACAAAAGTTCTATCATATCTACCTGTATAAGGGTTGTATGCATTGGTGAATTTGGTATTGAATACATTGAACGTAAATGAATTTCTTTTCTTTCCACCAAACCAAGGTTCTGTGAACGAGAAGTTGACAGATCTGAAATATTTACCATTCGACTGATAACGGATACTTAGTTTTTGTCCGTCTCCTGTTGGCAATGGATCCCATGCAGTTTTCTTCCAAATATTTTTTATGGAGAAATTATTGAAAGTAACACCCAATGTTCCGGTCAATCCGATATTACCACCCCATCCTGCACTGAGCTCCAATTGATCGGAAGATTTTTCCTGTACACTGTAGTTGATATCCACCGTTCCATCTTCCTGATTGGGAACTGGATTCATGCCAAGTTTCTCTTGATCAAAATAACCCAAGTTGATGATTTCACGTTGAGAACGAATCAAATCTTGGCGACTGAATTTCTCGCCCGGAACGGTTCTAAGTTCTCTTCGAATAACGTGTTCCTTGGTTTTATCGTTACCGGAAATATTTACATTTTTAATAGTAGCCTGTGGACCTTCGGTGATTCTCAATTCATGATCAATGGTATCATTGTAAACTGAGGTTTCAACAGGGTTGACACTGAAAAAGAGATATCCATAATCCATATACATGGAACTCACATCACCACCTTCAGGTGACAATTGCTTTCCTAATTTTTTATTGAGTACATCAAGATTGTAGGTGTCGCCTTTTTTAATTCCCAGCACCATGTTCAACACGCTGTCGGGATATTTCGTATTTCCCTTCCAAATCATGTTACCGAAATAATATTTGTTTCCCTCATCCACTTTCATAGAAATATTCAACCTTCCTTTTTGATCATAATACTGAGTATCGGTTGCGATCACAGCATCTCTGTACCCAAGTGAGTTGTAATATTGAAGTACTTTCTCTTTGTCTTCATTGTATTTTTTCTCATCAAATTTTGCTGAAGAGAATAATTTAAATCGAAACCAGGGGTCGATGAAATCACGGATATGTGAGGGCTTCAAGAATCCCCAATTTTTGATAAACTCTTTTGCAGAATATGGTTTGATCAAACCATACGGACTCATTGCACTGTCTGCATGCAATGTAATGCGGGTCATCTCTTTTGTTCCCTTCAACTTCCGTTTGAGTGCAGGAATGGCAGCTGCTTGATTTCCAAAAAAGAATACTTCAGAAATGCGCACCTTGACACCCTTTACAATATTGAAAGTAAGTACTGTTTTTTCTGGACTGTTCACATCGGGGTTTTCTACCACCTCCACTGCAGCTCCTCGAAATCCTTTATCTGTATAGTACTTGATGATATTTTCTTTTGCAGAAAGTTTCATGTTGTCGGTAACAACCCTGCTCTTAACCAATCCAACTTTGTCTTTCAATTCATCTGCTTCAGTTTTTCTGATGCCTTTGAATTTATAATCTGCAAGCATAGGACGTTCAACTGCATCTATTTCAACCCAGATATTGTTCTCTTCTAATTTTGTAATCCAGATATTGATGTTGGTGAACATGTTTTGCGACCATAATTTATTGATCGCTTTTGCAAAATTGTCTCCTCCTGGAAGCGTTACTTCATCCCCTACTGCCATTCCAGAAACTGAAATCACAATAGCAGGATCAAATGCTTTGTTTCCTTTTACAGTGATATCTGCAATGATATATTTCTTAGGGTATTTTGCATTGAAAATAGCCATCAACGCGGGGTCGACAGAAGCAGGGGGGATCGTATCATTTTGGGCTGATACACTGTTCGAAAACATGAGTAATCCCATCATTATGAACAGCATACAGTTCCTCATCTTCAAAATCATGGTTTGGGAGGGCAAAATAACGGGTTTTTGTCTAAATCTTTGTTAAACCGGCCTGTAATTGACTGCTTGTCTTTCCAAACCTTCTTTCTCTCTTCTGATAATCCAAGATCGCCTCGTATAAGTTTTCCTTGCGGAAGTCGGGCCACCTGGTCTCAGTAAAGTACAATTCGGCATATGCCAACTGATACAGTAAAAAGTTGCTGATGCGGTATTCTCCACTTGTACGAATCATGAGCTCTGGGTCTGGAAACGCACTGGTAGTGAGGTATTGCTGCAAAGTGTCTTGTGAAATGGTTGCCGGATCCAACAAGTTTTCCTTGACATCCAACGCAATTTGTTTCACAGCATGAACCAATTCCCACCTTGAGCTATAACTGAGGGCCATGACGAGATTTAGTCCTGTATTTTCAGCAGTCATATCAATCGCCTCTTGCAAGGCCAATCTGGCATTGGGGGGAAGCATGGATAATGCACCAATGGCGTGCATTTTGATATTGTTTTTATTGAGAATGGGGACCTCCTTGCGCAAAGTCTCCACCAATAACTCCATCAAACCAGTTACTTCTTGAGGTGGTCTGTCCCAATTTTCTGTTGAAAAAGCATAGAGGGTTAGGTATTTGACCCCCAATTCAGCACATCCTTCCACGATATCCCTCACACTTTCTACTCCTCTGAAATGTCCAAAGAGTCGATCCTGGCCATGCTCTTGAGCCCAGCGGCCATTACCATCCATGATGATGGCTATATGCTGTGGAAGACGCTCCAGATCAATATTCTGCTTGAGAGACATGGTGCAAAGTTAATGTATTTAAAGGGGATCCTAACGCGGATCTGCACACTTGTAGGATGAGATGGAGAAGGTCAACGTAAACTGTGCAAGCACATAATGGTCTTTCTGTTGACTGAACCCACGTTGATCTCCATCCAATTTGATCTGCCCGATGGAACGGTCTTGCAATTTTTTTGCAATGTCTAACCCATTTGCGTTGATGTATGTGGGTTGATATACTCCACTTACATCATCGAGATAATCTGTATTTGTATATCGATACACTACTTCAAATCCAAGATGTAGGTTTTTTACAAGGTTATATTTAACCCCCATCCCAAACGGGAAACAATAGGCTTGATCACTGTAAAACGTATTATTCTGTCCCTGGCCTTCTGTGCCAAGCGGCCTCAATTTATATTTGATTCCTTCATAATACGTGTAAGGATTGTGTTTGACGATGCCCACTCCAAGTGTTACATAGGGTGTAAACCGGTGTTCGGGATCGCCAGGCACGTATTTAAAAAAGTTGAAGTCCCCTTGTACTGATACTTCCCATAGTTTATTCTGAAAATCTAGGTTGCGAACAGCCTGAAAAGGATATTTAACAGGGTTAATCATGGAGTCGGCATATCCAATTTTTGCAGCATGTCCTGCAACACGCAAAGCCACATAAGGACCAAACTGTTTTTTTGCGATGATCCCATAGGAGAATTGAGGATTTCTGAGTCCAACATTGTTATTCAAATCTCCAAAATAATGAGCAGTACCCACTGCTATACCCACTTCACCTTCTTGAACAATTGCCTGAGGTTGAGCGAACGACTCCAAAGCAACAAACATTATCAAGGAAAAGGAGAATAAGATTTTTTTCATGTTGGTGTAAAAATAAGGACTTGGATGCGTGTGGATTTTATCAATGGGTTAAAATACTTATAAAATCAGCGGTTTCTTGTATCGAAGCCCCAGGTAAGCTTCTCACGCAAGGTTTTCAAAAATATATTTTCATTCAATCGGATGAGATTGAAAGTAAAATCTTCTTTTTTAATGGAAAGTTGTACTGATTTGTCGACGATTTCTTTTCTTGCATCCAGCGTACAAATAAAGTCTTCTGTTCTTCCTTCTACTTGAAAAGATAACACGTGGTGATTAGGAATAACAATTGGACGAATATTCAAATTATGAGGTGCGATAGGAGTCAATACAAAACTATTGCTCTCTGGAAATACAACAGGACCGTTACAACTCAGTGAATAGCCAGTCGAACCAGTTGGCGTTGAAACAATCAGCCCATCTGACCAAAATGTATTTAGAAATTCTCCATTCAAGTAGGTATGTATCTTGATCATTGGAGAAAACTCTCTTTTGTGAATCGTAAATTCATTCAAGGCAAATGGATCTTTGCCAAAAAGTGGTACGCTTGCATCGAGATGTACAAGACTTCTTTTGTCCAATACATAGGTATTGTTTTTGAGTGCATCAACTGCTTCTTGAAGATCTTCTTTTCTTAAACTTGCGAGAAAACCCAATCTACCATAGTTGATTCCCAACACAGGTATTTGTTTGTCGCGCACCAAACAAAGTGTATCCAACAGTGTTCCATCTCCACCTAATGAAATCACTGCATCAAAGGATGCATCCAATTCATTTTCATGAAGAAATGTTTTATGGGTTTTGAAATTTTCAAGTGGCAACTGTGCATATACCACGGCCTCAATACCAGCAGCCTTCAATGCATCACACAACTGTGTTACATCTTGTGGTGCCAATACGGCTCCTTCCCTGCTATATACAGCCACTTTCATACACCGAAGATAGGAATGATGATTGAGAATGAAAGATCAGTTCTCAATACCTTGTTTCATAATTATGGAAATACATACCCAGTTTATTAAACTGATTGTAGGTGCATTCAATACGCAAGACAAAATCATATATACTAACTACATCAAAACCGGCACCAAAAGAATAGAGCAATTTATTATTTAAGCTGGATGCAGCAAGATTTGTATTGTTATAGATATAGCCTACATCTCCATATAATTTGACATAGAATTTAAAAGGAATGGTTTTGTATGCTCGAGCATTGAATCCGGATCTAACTTTTACGGAAGCTATTTGTCGTCCAATTGTTCCTTTCAACGTTCCACCAGCAAGTCCATCTACCACATATCTTTCGAGTCCTCTTAGATAATGATCCCCATAACCCAATAAGTATTGATTGACATATGGTTGTTTGAATGGAACTTTCAAATAAGCATCTGCAACCAATGAATAGTAATTTTTCTTTTTAAACTCATCAAATTTCCCATATCGAAGTGAAAGTTGTGAGAGATCCATTTTACTATTCAACCCTCTTCGCAAGAAATTCAATATAAACTGTGATCCTTTGGTTGGATAAGGGAAGTAATTCATTTTCAGGTGCTGAAAAGTATACTGCAGTTCTGGATAGTTGATGGCCTTCAAATCATTTCCAAAATATTTTCTATTGAGTTGGAATAGTGTATCTGCAATTGAGTTGGTATGCCAACCAGTTCGAAGATAGTGTCTGTTGACAGAACCCTTGCGATACGAAAATGTGGCGCCCAGATAAAAATCTTTTCTAAGATATTGTGTAGGATCTCTGAAAAAAACTTGTTTGTTGTCTACGCTATTATAGAAAACTTCTTTGTTCCAGGTCTTATTGATATCAATGGCCCATCCGAATCTAAGCTTTGGGTCTGAAAAAGGATTGTAGTAATTGATGGCGAGTTTTCTGGAGAAACCTTCCATCAACCAAATATTAAGTTTGTCATTACGACCTGTAGTATTCTCACCCATGAATTTGATGCCAAAATTGACACGCCTCAAACTGAATTTATAATCGCTCGCCCATACTTGAAGGTTTCTATCCATTGGCCGGAAATAAGGAGATGGGAAATAATACCAACGTTCATCTACTTCTGCATGAATATCCAGTGAATCATTTTGCCAATTGTTAAAATACAATTTTGCATTCACAAACAACGATGTATTCATCAAGTTGTCTTTGCTTTTGTCCAATCCTGCCAACACTTCGCCAATGCTATATGATTGATTTATTTTTAGAACAATTTCTCTGGTTACCATGAACCGCTTTGTGATCTTATTGCCATTGATGACAACGTTTCGAATGGTCACATGAGCTTCATTCAAAATGGGTGCATGTTGAAAAGCATCTTCCTGCTCTTGTGCGAATGCCAAGAGAGGGATGAAAAATATAAAAAAGCAGTAAAAAGAAATTTTCATTCCCTTCATGAACGAAAGATAGCTAAAACGCACGATTGTAAGACAGATTAAATATTGAGATAATTCAACAAATGATCAAGATTGTTTTGCAATGTATTGTCGAATGTTTCCTCACCGTAATAATACAAAACGGTGTACTCATGTCGCTGAAAAGTTGCAATGAGATCAGATATTTCTTCTTTGTTAACACGAATGACCAATTGCAGCATGCCAGTAACAGCATCTGCTATGGTATTCATTTGCATGATCATACAATCATTGGATTCAACCAGTCGGTTGATTTGGCCTGGGGCATATTCATGGCGCGGAATCTCCAAGACAAGAAATGCTCCTGTTGAAGTTGCACCCAATAATTGGGTTGTTTGCTCCAACAATATGTCTGCTCCAATCATTCCTTCCCATTCATTTTTTTCATTCAATACAGGAATCAAAGAGATATTAAACTTTGATTTGACGCGCAAAGCCTGAAGAAAATGATCACTTGATTTTACATTCGCTTTGATCAAATAGGCTTCTAAAGAAATCAACGCTGCTGTTGGGTCTGCATCTTCCAGGTCGACAATATCAAGCATTCCGATGTATTGAAGTCCGTCTAACACAATTGCATACTCTATATGATGGACATCCATCACTTCTAAAGCATGGGCAACTGTATCATGAAGATCAAAAGTTTGTGAAGAGGTATCAATAAGTTGACTACAGAATGTCATATCTATAATTGATTAACCAATATTACATCTAATTTGGTGCAGAGCTGTTTAATTTTTGTAAAAATTCTGCAAGAATTTTATTGAATTCAGTCGGAACTTCCATCATAGGGGCATGTCCGCAATGATCAATAAAATGCAATTCGCTGTTCTTAATTAATTTATTGAATTCGCGCCCAACAAACGGAGGTGTGATGATATCATTGTTTCCCCATATCAACAAAGTTTTCAAATTAATATGGTGCAATTCATTTTGCATGTTGTGCTTGATCGCACTTCTAGCCAATGAAATTACTTTGAGGGTTTTCATTCTTTCATTTACAATCTGGTACACTTCATCCACCAATTCCTTGGTGGCAACGTTGGGATCATAAAAAGTGATTTCAGTTTTCTTTTTGATGTATTCATAATCCCCTCTCTTAGGGTAGGTATCGCCCATTCCATTTTCAAACAAACCTGAACTCCCAGTTAAAATGAGAGATTTAATTTTTCCAGGCGATTTGAGTACATGCACCAATGCAACATGTCCACCTAGGGAATTTCCCAATAAATGAATTCCATTGTACCCTCTATGGTCAATGAATTTGGTAAGGTATCTTTCCAGTCCTCCAACCGTGGTATGCAAAAGATCCAATTCAAAAAGAGGCAAAAGAGGCACAATTACCTTGTGTGAATGTTTGAAGTGCTCAATAATACCAGAAAAATTACTCATAGCCCCAAACAACCCATGCAGCATCATCAATGGCTCTCCATCACCCTCTTCGATGAACTTGAATTTTCCATCAACTTTTACTTCGTATGCAAAGCCCATAATTGAAGGTAGTATATTATTTCAAATTAGTGTTGATCTGCTCCTGAATAGCGTGCTTGGTATCATTGAAAAGATTCTTGATGTCGGGCAACCATTTACTGCATTGCGCTACAAACCACTTTCCAAATTGAAGCAAATAATGATATGATTTACTCTCTCCAACATTGTATTCATCTACCATTTCAAACTTTTCCGCGTACACCAATACAATAGCAAATAATGTCAGATAAATAAAAGAGAAAAATAAAATCCCTAACAATTTGTTAGGCAATCCTAACATCAATACCTGAGCAGATTTTTCAATGAGTTTGCCTATGATCCTAACAGCAATGATACCTGCAACCAACACCAAAACAAAGGCTAAAAAACTGTACCACTTGCTGTCGTTTTTTGCATAGTCGCGAATGTAGCCGGCAACCATGCCAGAGAACTGCAAGGCCAACAGAACAGAAATTAAGTAAGAGGCAACTGTAAAGATGGCCATCGTGAACCCTTTGGTCCAACCCTTGTAGATTGCATATACAAGAATGATAACTGCTATAATATCTACTACCATAAGTAATGTTGACGGTTAACCGTTAACAGTTAATAGTTCTTTTACAATTGCTGAGATGGTTTTACCATCTGCCTTTCCTGCCAATTGCTTCGAGGCAATGCCCATCACCTGGCCTAGGCCACTGACATTGGTAACACCAGTTTGTTGGATGATTGCTGCCACTGCCTGTTTAATTTCATCCGCACTCATCTGTTTTGGAAGATACTGCTCAATCACTTCAACTTCTTCCTTTTCCTTCACTGCAAGGTCGGCTCTGTTTTGCTGCTCAAATATTTCAATTGAATCTTTACGCTGCTTGACAAGTTTTTGCAAAAGCTTGATTTCCGCATCCTCTGACATTCCATTTCCTCCACCTTCTGCAGTTTTAGCCAGCAGGATCGCTGCTTTGATGGCCCTTAATGCACGAAGCCCTTTTTCATCCTTCGCCAACATGGCTTTTTTTAGATGATCGTTGATCGTAATCTCTAAACTCATTGTTCTTGTGATTTTTTGAATTTCGTATAAAAATTTTTTGCAAAGGTCTTCATGTCACCTACCAACTCTTCTTGATGAGTAGCCCGCTCAAAAGTATCAGCCATGGTCATCATGGTTTGATAATAAAAGTCTGCCATTTCATCCACCATCATTTCTTTTGTCCATAAATCGATGCGCAATGCAGCACGTTCTTTGCCATCCCAAAATGATATCATCATGGCTTTGGCATCTTGTTGCTCTGCTGAATTTGATTGTGTTGCATTCCATCGAATTTGATGAGGTATTTTATTGTCATCTAAATGAACATCGATGGTAATAGTCGACTGCTCCATGTATTGTTTTTTGCAAAGTTACAGAACTGCTCTTAAAGACCCTTGGAAAGTCCAGTGCCAATCATATCTTGCCTCATCTGCTCATCCTTGTAAATGCGGATCATTTTCTCTCCAATGTCAGACGGATCTTTTTCATTAAAAAACATACCTGCCATCCCTGCGAATTCACTCATGGCGGAATGCTCTGTGGTTAATACTGCCACTCCAGACTTCATCGCCTTCAATACTGAAAATCCAAATCGTTCCCACCTGCATGGATGAACCAATGCATAAGAGGCAGCAATCAAGTCTGCATCACCATCTTGCGGATGCTTGATGATAATATCTTCTTTGTATTTATACGTATCAAGAGATAAAATAAATGCATTTCTTTTTTTCGAAATGGGGCCGCACAATACCAATTTCATATTACTTCCCATTTTCTTCTTAAAAATTGAAAACCCTTTCAACAAATTTGTCAATGATGCTGCAGGATGGATAGGCCCCCTGTATAAAAAATATGCATCCCCATTGGTTTCTCTATACCTTACCACATCTTTTGCGTCATCATCAATTGGACGATATACTGAATCAACCTTAGGCTGTTGAATACAAATGTGTTCAGTTGTATTTGGATAATTTTTCTTTATATAGGCTGCTGTGTATTCTGAAAAGACCACAAGCTGTATCCCTGAAGGAAGTTTTCTTTTTAGCCACTTGCGTTCATTCCATTTTTCAAAAAAAGAAAGCACAGTTTCTGAGTCATCCTGATAACCATCGAATACAAAAAACTGTTGATCCTGTGCAGGCAAGAATGCATGATGATCCAACATCCCTTCAAACTCAATCGGAATTAGTTTTTTATAGTATACATGCACCATGTTACAAAGATAAAAATTAGCCAGAAGGGTTGTGCGATTGGTATATCTTTGTTTTTCAAATTACTGTATGAAAAAACATACCAAGTACATACATGCTGGAGCACACCCAGATCCAAGTACAGGAGCCATCATGACCCCCATTTTCCAAACTTCAACTTATGTACAGGAGGCACCGGGAGTAAACAAAGGATTTGAATATGCCCGTTCTCAAAATCCAACGCGACAAGCATTGGAAGAGGCGTTGGCAGTGATTGAAGAAGGATCATATGGACTCGCCTTCAGCAGTGGTGTTGCTGCAACTGATGCGGTGATCAAATTATTGAAGCCCGGCGATGAAGTAATTGCTGGGAATGACATGTACGGCGGAACCTACAGACTGTTCAGTAAGGTGTTTGAAAAATTTGGCATCGTTTTTCATTATATCAATTTGTCTGATACTCATAATATTGAAAAATATATCAACGAAAAAACCAAGTTGGTTTGGGTGGAAACACCTACCAACCCACTGATGAATATTGCAGATATTGAAGCCATTGCTGGAATTTCAAAAAAACACAAACTGCTGCTATGTGTTGACAATACTTTTGCTTCTCCTGCACTTCAAAATCCACTTACATTGGGTGCCGACATTGTGATGCATTCCGCTACCAAATACCTCAGTGGTCACAGTGATGTCATACAAGGTGCGTTGGTAATGAATGATAAAGCACTCAGAGATGAACTGTATTTCATCCAAAAGAGTTGCGGAGCTGTACCCGGACCTATGGATTGTTTTTTAGTGTTAAGAGGCATCAAAACTTTGGGCATCAGAATGGAAAGACATGCTTCCAATGGAGAGAAAATTGCTCATTTTCTAAAATCACATCCTTCCATTAAAAAAGTTTACTGGCCAGGATTTGAAGAACATCCAGGACATGCTATTGCCAAAAAGCAAATGAAATCTTTTGGTGGAATGATTTCATTTGAATTAAAAAAAGATTCGATAGAAGCAGCACGCAAGCTGCTTTCCAGCACCAAATTGTTTTCTCTTGCAGAAAGTCTTGGTGGAGTTGAATCACTGATCAATCATCCTGCGAGCATGACACATGCATCTATTCCACGAGAAGAAAGAATCAAAAATGGCTTAAGTGATACCCTTATCAGACTCTCCGTTGGTATAGAAGACGCAGATGATTTGATAGATGATCTGAAACAGGCAATTCAATTGACAGAGATGATAAAATAATGTCTGTAAAAGTCTCCTCTACTAAAAAAATTCTTAATTCACTTTTGCAACGATTCAATAATCATTCATTTATTGAGTCGGATCCTATTTCAATTCCACATCTGTTTCAGGTAAATCAGGATATAGAAATTGCAGGTCTCTTTGCTGCCATTTTTTCATGGGGAAACAGAACAACCATCATCAACAAGTGTAAAGCGTTATTGAAATTGATGGATGATTCACCATACCAGTTCATCACACAACACCAAGAAAAAGATTTAAAAAAATTTCTAGCATTTAAACACCGGACATTTCAAACAACTGACGTATTGCATTTGATCAGATTTTTACAGCTGCACTATTCAAATAATGTTACGTTAGAATCAGCCTTTACAAATGGAATGAATCTGGGTGATGAAAATGTAGAGCAAGGGCTGAATCATTTTCATGAGTATGTTTTTTCGCTTGAAGACAGTCCTTCTAGAACAAAAAAGCATATTCCTGCACCAAAAAACAATTCATCCTGCAAAAGATTAAATATGTTTTTGAGATGGATGGTTCGATCAGATGCCTCAGGAATTGATTTTGGAATTTGGAAAAATATTCATCCGGCCCAATTGGTTTGTCCGCTGGATGTTCATGTGCTTAGAACAGCCAAAGCGCTTCACCTCATCGAGGTAGAAAAGAGTGATTGGAAGACGGCTTTGATGCTAACCAGTCAATTAAAAAAAATGGACCCCACCGATCCAGTCAAATATGATATTGCTTTATTTGGATGGGGTGTTTCAGGACAACCT
>CAYFLQ010000011.1:0-15529 GCA_964344065.1 uncultured Sphingobacterium sp.
CGCAGATTATTCTAACAACAAATATTACAAGCTATCAGAAAAAATTGAAACACAATTGTTCAAAATTCTCTCCAGCTCAAATAGCAGTAGTTTTATTAAACAATATTCATTCTGGATAGATTCTGTATTGTATTTCACAAAGACTGACTTGAAATATGATTCAATTATCATTCATAGAAGTGACTTGACCCCTACCAACATACCCGTATATTTTCCAAGCACCAATCAAGAGCTACGAAAATCTACAACATCCATACCTTGGTTATGGATTATTTCTACTGCAATGCTTATTTCACTTAATATATACTTATATAAACGAAGAAATAAAAAGCACTCTACGGCCATCGCCAATAATAATGAAGGCAATGAGTTGTTCATACAAGAGAAATTTAAACTAACTGAAGTCGAATTAAACTTATTACAAACAATTTTCGAAAATTCAATTCTGAAAAAAACAACTTCCATTGACTCAATAAATACCATTTTAGGTTGTACCAATAAAAGCATTGAAGTGCAGAAAAGGCTTCGAAGTGACACTATCAATACAATCAATCAAAAGATATCCATGTCCGTATTGATTGATTATAATATCATTCAAAGAAAACGTTCTGAATTTGACGGGAGAAGTTTTGAATATTTTATTGAAGAACAAAACTTGCATCAAGTGAGAAAGTTTCTTGCTTAATTTAATACCGCCTCGATTTTATTGATGATATCTTGAGGTTGAATCACCATCATACATGCATGATCTTTGCGCCAACATGGTTTGTTCCCATAAACAGAACAGGGTCGACAGGTAAGGTTGGACTGAATAATACGATCAGGATCTTGATTGAAACCGTAAAAGCCAATGAATGGATGCGTTGGTCCCCATATGGATATAACAGGAATATTTGCATTGGAAGCAAGGTGCATATTGGCAGAATCCATGGTAACCATCAAGTCTAATGTCGCAATGAGTTGCATGTCATCTAACAGAGAAACTGACTTTTGAGCACTTACAACATGTTTGGTTTTTATCTCCCACGCTCCCAATAGTTGATGTTCATACTCCCCATTTCCAAAAAAATATATTTCATAACCTTTCTTATCAAAATGAGCAACTACTTCATACATTTTTTCCAGTGGGTACATTTTCAAGATATGTTTTGCGAATGGTGCAAACCCAATTTTTCTAACTTTTGACTGCGGTGGCTTAGGTTGAATAAATGTCTGATTCAATAAAGCTTGATCTGTACAGATGCCTAATGATGTAAAACACCCCAAATAACGTTGAGTGGTATGAGGCAATGCATACATTTTCTTTTCTCTTTTCCTCGTTAATGCAGCTTTCAATTTCCTGCCTTTTCGAATAACAGAAACTTTTTTACCTGATAAAAAAAACAAACTTCTTAAAAGGTGCGTTCTCAATACCCCATGTAAATCAATGAATGCTACTATTTTATATTTAATATATAATTTCCACCATATCTTAAAAATTCCATTGACACCTCTGTAACGCAATTTTATATCAAAACCTTCAAATGTTAGGTTGTTTATTCCACTGAATAACCCCTCAAATTTTTGATCACTGATCATCACAACATGATGATCTGGATTAAGTGCAACTACCTGTTGTAGCACTGGGACAGTCATTGCCACATCCCCTAATGCTGAGAATCTACATACCAGAATCACGTTATTGGATGATGACATGAAATTATTTTGAAGATTGATAGAGCACAGGGTTCAAAGCAGGATCATTGTACATTTTCATTTGTCTGTACACTTTCATGCGCTTCTTTCCCGATGCGAGATCACCAATCAGCTCATCAATTGATGTTGAAAGATCCTGTTGTTGTTCAGTAAGGATCTGAAGTTTTTCTTGACATTTTTTTCTGTGCTGTGCGTCAGCATCTGCCCTCTGCACCTGTTCATTCATGTGATAAATTTTCAAAACTAAAATGGATAAGCGGTCAATCGCCCATGCTGGACTTTCGGTATTTAATGTCGCATTTGCTGATAATGATACAAGTGCAAATTGGTTCAAAAAATAGTCGTCAATTTTTTCTACCAGGTCGGTGCGTTGCTGATTGGACTGATCAATTCTTCTCTTGATAAGCAAGCCCTTTTCAGGAGAGATTGTTGGATCTCTTACCATGTCTTCTAAATGCCATTGCACTGCATCAATATAATTTTTTTGATATAGAAGTTGTTCTAGTTCAGTATCAGGAAATGGATATTGAATCAATCGATCTACATCGTTGTGTTGATGATAATCAAGTGTAGCTCTTTCAAAAACCTCCAAACATACTGCGCTGATGTTCATGACTCAAAGATAAAATCATTATCTGGCACCTTGTTTTAATTTGATAGCATTGCTTATGATAAGGGCTACCAATGCACTTGAAGCGAACAAAGCAGCGTACCCAACAGCCTTTGAGTCATTGATCTGCTTTGAGTAAATCCCAAAGAAAGCCCATGCCAGCACAAATGAGTAAGCATATGTTTTATATCGAATAATAAAAAACACACCTAAAAAGAAAGCGATAACTATCATGATGATACTCCATGTAACAGGACTTACAACTCCTCCTTGCCACCCAATCCCCACCAACAATGCAGTGATATTTGCAATTGTTGCAACACTGATCCATCCGAGATACACAAAAAAAGGCTGATGAAGCCAAAATGAATACATTTTTGATGATAGAGAAATTTGATTCTTAATGCGAGAAAATATTTTTATAAGAAAAACCAATAAGGCAATCATAATAACCACAGATAAACCTAATTGTAGATAATGCCAGGCAATTATCCATCCTGCGTTTAACAAACAAGTTATTTGAAAAGGAAAGCTGATAGATTGTACAGTAGCAATCATTGCATCATTCGATTTGCCGAATACAATTACAAAAGAGGTAATGACAAAGCCGATGAGTAAAAAATAAATGATACCCCAAATTCCAAAAGTAAATCCTGCAGGTACAAAATAATTGGGATAAAATCCTGATATCTGACCAGTATTCATACCATTGATGGGAAGAATGTTTGCTAATGCATTAACTACAATCACCAATATCAGTCCGAGAAAGTTGAGTAACACATTTGACTTTTTCTGCATAAGATTGATTATAAAGTAAATTTAATAATCGCCTTTGATACAGGGATAAAAACTTTCGGACAAAAAATGATAAAAAGTTTTAAAAAACGAAGGGATGTTATAACTTGATGAAATGAGAATAAGCATCTTTTTCATTTCTATCCTGTTGTTTCAAATTAGTGGTGCCCAATCAACTTATCCAACATTTTCAGTAGAAATTCAACAAAGAAAATTTGAAGGTGAGTTAAATCAGGGAACACTGAATGATCAAGTGCTATACTCAATAAAAGATAGTACACAGGGTGTTTCAATTATTCGATTAAAAAACATTTCAAGAGACACGATCAGTATCCGAAATTTGGTTCCTTACGGAACTTCTAACGATCATGTATATATAACAGGAAAAGGAGATCATCCATTATCTAGAACACATTTATTCATCCCCCATAAAATACCTGTCAATGTCGTTTGTCCAGATAATGCTTGGGAACTTGGATTTTCATGCATCCAAAAAGAAAGGCTGCAAGTTGCAAGTCTTACTCGAAGAGTAAGAGAAAGTGTTCAAAAAGGAGTCAGAAAAAGATTTGAAACTGTACTGTATCCTGATGGAGAAGTTACTTATCTCCGTTGGGAGCTGCCATTTGAAGGACCCTGGCAGGAGGGATTAAGAAGAATATTTCAGGAGAAAAAACTTTTTGATATAGAAAGTTTTGATAACAGCATGTTTGAAAGAAAGGATTTACAATGGATTCAACATGCCTATGTAATGCACCTCATTCAAGCGTGGGACCATACATTCTACAACGCAACTACAAAAAAATATGAACTGTTGCCTTTCATTGAAAAAGGGAAAAAACTCTATGGCGGAGATGATGTAATCGGCATTTGGCCAACATGGCCATCGTTGGGACTGGATCAAAGAAATCAGTTTGATTTATTTCGCGATCTCCCGGGAGGACTTCCGGCTTTGAAGAATGTGGGAAATGCAATGAGGAAGCAAAACACAAAACTCTTTTTGTGTTATAATCCTTGGGATGAATCAACCAGAGGGGAAGGTCATCTGGCAGGTCTTACTGATTTGATCAGTGCAACAAATGCAGACGGTGTTGTGTTAGACACAAAAGGTGCTTCCAGTAAAGAACTTCAAGAGGCTGCGGATAAAGCAAGAGCTGGAGTTGTGATGTATAGTGAAGGTATGGCCATCCCAAAAGATATGCCATCCATTGTAAGTGGAAGAGTTCACAATGCTCTTTACTATGTGCCGATGTTGAACCTGAATAAATTTATCAAAACCGATTTTGCGATTTTCAGGGTTGCGGAATTATATAAAGAAAAAATACAAAGAGAGTTTGCTACTTCATTTTTTAATGGATATGGAACAGAGCTTAATATTTTCGCTCCGGGAATGCCAGAGTGGGTAGATGACCAATATAAATATCTTGGAAAGACAACTAGAATTCTAAGAGAACATACATCGAATTTTACACATGGCATTTACACTCCTCTTCTACCTGCTCTTTCAGATAGCATATGGGTGAATGAATGGAAAACTGAGCATAAAAATATTTACACTATCTATTCATTGATCCCACAAGGCTTCAAAGATCTATTATTTGAAGTAGGAGAAAAAAAAGGATATCACTTTGTTGATGTATGGCATCATACATTGTTGACTCCGAAAGAAAAAAATGGGAAAACATACATTGAGGCTCATACTTCATCGTTTGATCATCAATTTCTTGGAACAAACAACGAAGGAGAAGTTGATTGTATTGCACAACTACCTTCAATTATTGAAGCCAATATTGAACATGATAGCTTGTTTATAAAACTATCAAAACCGCAGCAGATCAAAGTGTGGGCAGGCACCCCCTCCTATGAAAAAACACCAAAGCAATTCAACGCTGTAGCAAATAGACTTTCATTGTACACGATGTTTGGAAGGTTTGAAGGCAACATTGTGATACAAACATTTGAAAAAGATGAACTGACCGATGAATATATTTTAACCATTCGTCCTGGCACACCAAGAAGAATCAGTCAAATTGATCCAATAATAAAAAATAATGACACCAAGGGGATGAAAAAAATCCCATCTGGAATTTTTACATTCAAGCAAACACATGGAGATGCATTTATTCCTTACCCAGAGGAAGATGATGGCAAAAAATTTCAAATGAATGAATTTTATATGGATGAATTCCCAGTTACGAACAGTCAATTTTTCCAATTTATCAAAGCAACACATTACCAACCCTCAGATACCAATAACTATTTGAAACATTGGCAAGGTTTGTCTCCATCAAAAAACATACTCAACAAGCCAGTGGTATTTATTTCAATAGAAGACGCCAAAGCTTATGCAAAATGGGCTGGCAAAAGACTTCCAACTGAAATCGAGTGGCAATATGCAGCACAAACTTCTTCGCTCCAAGAATGGCCCTGGGAGCAAAAGATACCAGTTAACAGAAAAACTGAATCCATCACGGAAACATTAACAGTGGTCAATATTGAAGGGATTGATTCAACGCGCTGCAACCTTGGCAATGGAATACTAGATAATGTTGGAACATATCCAAAAGGAATAAATCCTAACGGACTTCAGGATCTTGTAGGAACTGTTTGGCAATTAACCAATGATGAATACATCAATGGGAGTTACCGATACATCATACTCAAAGGTGGTTCATATTTTAAACCATCAGGCAGTTGGTGGTATGTGCAAAGTGGACCGAGAGAATTGCATTACAGACAACAACTGCTTCGTGTATCTCAGGGATTTGAAAGAAATGCAACAGTTGGATTTAGGTGCATGAAATAATCAATCTGCAACGCAACGAAATCCAGTATGTTCTAAGCCTGTATCAGTAGCTGTTTTCATTCTTGAACTCACTCTATACCCTTTACAATAAGATGCATTGCATAGAAATGAACCACCCCTCACCACTTTTTTAGGTACCGTAGGTTCATCTGGATCATAGCTGTGTTCTGGTCCAATCGGATTTTCCACCAATTGGTTTGAAATCATTTTATAGTAATCATTTCTGTACCAGTCTGCGCACCATTCCCAAACATTTCCAGCCATATCATACAACCCATATGCATTTGATTGAAATGATTTAACAGGTGCTGCATTGTCAAATCCATCCCATGATGTATTAAAACTTGGAAAAGTTCCTTGCCAAGTATTTGCTTTTGGTCTTCCTTTTTCAATTGCTTCATTGCCCCATGGATATGCCGTTTGCTTTCCTGCTCTTGCAGCATATTCCCACTCTGCTTCAGTCGGCAGTCTTTTGCCAGCCCATTTGCAATATGCCAAGGCATCATCCCATGAAACATGCACAACAGGATAGTTTTCTTTCCCTTTTATTGATGATTTCGGGCCATTGGGATGTTTCCAACTTGCACCTTTTTGCCATGCCCACCAAACACTTGGATCTCCCAAACCCACTCCAGCAGGTTGTTTCACAAACACCAAAGAAGCTGCAACCAACACACTGTCAGGTGGCTTGGGTGTGCCAGGAGGCAATTGTTTTTTTAATTCATTCCAATCTGGTGCTTTTTCTGCTGTTGTGATATAACCGGTTGCATCAACAAATTTTTTGAATGCCGCATTGGTAACTTCCGTTGCATCCATCCAAAATCCTTTCACCTTTACTTTATGCGATGGATATTCATCTGCCCTGCCCTCCTGATCTTGTGCACCCATGATGAAATCACCTCCGTCAATCCAAACCATTCCTTCATGTGAAACAGATGAAGCTGCAATAATCGTAGAATCATTTGATTGAATACTCCCATATCGGGATGGCAATTTACTTGCACAGTGCGCTAAACTATCTTCATTCACTGCGATAGCGGTTGTTTGCTGTTTGCAAGACAACAGGCTTAGGAACCCCAACAAATAAATTAATCTTATTTTCATTATTGCGAAACATAAATATAGTCATGAAGAAGTTTTTAATTTTTATTCAAGCAGTATTTTTTTCAATCTTTCTGATGCAGTGTACTACAAAAGATGAAATGACTGAAAGCTGGACGTTGGAGGGATTTATAAAAGTGGATAGTGCGAACCCTATCATGAAGCCAGATATTGAACAAGTTTTCAATTGCCCGGTTGCTGGTTCTGTTGTTCAATGGGAGGGTAAAAATGTATTAAATCCTACTGCACTCATAAAAAATGGCAAAATACATTTGATCTATCGGGCACAGGATAGCATGGGTACTTCCAGATTGGGAATGGCCGTAAGCGAAGATGGTATTCATTTCAAGAAAAATCCAACTCCGATTTTATTTCCAGAAAAGGATAGTTTATTGAAATATGAATGGAAAGGGGGAATTGAAGACCCCAGAATTGTTGGCACCGAAGATGGCAAGTACATACTAACCTATACTGCCTATGATGGTAAAACAGCAAGGCTCTGCTTTGCCTTTTCAAATGATTTATTGCAATGGCAAAAAATGGGTCCAGTTTTGAAAGATGAAAAATATATCAATACATGGTCTAAATCTGGTGCAGTAGTTGCAAAAGAAATTGATGGCAATATGATAGCAACTAAAATCAATGGAAAGTATTGGATGTACTTTGGTGATACAGATCTTTTTCTTGCATATTCTGAAGATTTGATTCATTGGAATGTTGCAGAAAATGCCGAGAGTAAAAAAATGATTTCCGTCATGCACCCAAGAATGGGATACCACGACAGCCGATTGGTAGAGCCAGGTCCCTATGCATTGCTGAGAAAAGAAGGAATACTCTTGATATACAATGGGAGCAATGCGGCAAATTTCAATGATACCAGTTTACCTAAATTCACTTACAGTGCAGGACAGGTTTTGTTTTCAGCAACAGCACCGCATCAATTAATCGATAGAACAAATACTTATTTTATCAAACCAGACAAAGAATATGAAAAAGTTGGTGAGGTAAATGAAGTGTGTTTCGTAGAAGGACTCGTACACTTCAAAAACAAATGGTTTTTATACTATGGTACTGCAGATTCAAAAATTGCAGTCGCAGTTAAATAATTACTTCTTCTCAAACTCAATGATGTACTCAGAAATATAATCAGATTGAGTATTGGTCATTTCTTTCACAAATAGTCTTGCTTTTTTGCCAAGACGCAAGCAAGTTCTTTTGCTTTTAATGTCTTCATCTGAATTCAATGGCTGTAATGATGGATACCATAAAATATGTCCTGGTTTCTGCATCACCAACTGTGGCTTTGACCATTGTTGAGCATTGTCGCCCGCTCCAAGGTCTTTGTTTTTATTGAATGAAATATAAATCTTATCGCCTTCCCATTTTTTATCTTCTACCCTTCCCATCAACATTACCCAACAATTCAAATACTCGTTCCAACTAACAGAAGGACCCCAATGGAATTGCTGACCACGTCTGGATGCAGCACCCCCTTTTTCAGCAGTTGAAATTTGAAGAGATTGTATTGGCTTACCAACTCCATTAAAATCTGCATCAAAAGAAGTTCCATTCCATCTTTTAGCTTTACCAACTGGATGATCCAAATCAGAAATTTTTATTCGAGCAATACTGATGCATTGACCAGTTGCCTCAAATGTAGAATCATATTGATCACCATTATAGACTCCAGGATATCCGTATTCACCATAAAATAAATAAAGATATTCTCCACTCGCAACAGCGGATGGATCACCCACACCTCCTGCAAAAGTGAGAGAGTTGTTATGAGGTTTTAATATCATTCGAGGCTGAAGGTCTTCAATAAAAATTCCTCTATTGGTCCAAGAGTGCCCTCCATCTGTTGATTTCATCACACCTATTCTACACACTGCTGCAGGTGATTTAACATCTGTAAGTCCTTGTGGCCAAAGTGAATCGATATATCCTTCACCAGTTGATGGATTGTATGGAAGTGTTGCAGGATAATTCTCATTGTGATAGATGGCATACAAGGTTTTCCCTGAAGGATCTTTGGCAGATTGATAAACAGTCTCAAACCAAACTGCACCGTGCAAACCGATTTCAGTAGGCTTTACATTGGGAGGCATTGACGGATCAATAAAGCTTTCTGCAGGTGTAAGAAAAACTTCATCTGCATTTTTCCCGCTTGCAAATTCTAATTCTTTTGAATCGCCCCAAACAGGATCTTCACCATATTTTCCTGCAAATATTCTTAGTGTATCTCCAATCCATGCTTCTGCCATGTTGCAGTCAACAAAAGATTTGAAGAGAAATTTTTCTGAAGGAATGAGTTTAAAAGAAGGAGTAAAATCCTCATTCTGTTGCTTACAAGAAATTGCAAAAAACAGAAAGAGGATTTTTAATATTGTGCGCATGAAATTTATTTAGTTGGAGCAGCAAATCCACTCTTAGCCAAATCGTCGAATAGTTTTTGAACTTTTGAAATTCCTTTTGGATCATTCAAATCATAATAACGATATACTTCCATGTCAGTTCTATGGATACCGTTTTCCTGAATAGCACCCTGTGATTTATATTCTGCAATCACCCAGTCAGCGACAATTTTGTAACTCACTTTATCATTTTCTTTGAACCTAAATGCTCTGTTCAAAGTAAAAGATGGAGCTGTCGGATTGATCTTTGTTTCAGGATAACCCTCCAACATGGTAAACTCAGTGGGCTTGCTATCAGCACGCATGGGACTTCCTGCAATGATGATAGGTTTGTTTGCACCTTTATAACGCTGCACTGCTCTTAAACCCATGAGCACGGCTGTTTTATGATGACCATGCTGACCAGGATGTGGGAGCATGGTTATTACAAAATCATATTGACGATCAGCAAGAATCTTGTCCATTCTTCTCTCTACATATTTGATATCCCAATTTTTACCGGATATATATGGATTCATATCGAGGGTATAATAATCATCTTCCTGCTCCATAAAATATATATTTCTAACGCCCATGATCTTTGCAGCGTTGGTAATCTCTTGTTTTCTGATCAACGGCAAATGAGTTCTTGCAACCAAAGAATCAGTAAGATTCAATCCATAATAGATTGCTCCAAGCTGTGAATCTGCAAAACCACCTCCTGCGTCTGTCATCACAGCCATGTCAACTTCACCATGCAGTTCTCTTGCAATTTTAAACATGGTAACTGAAAATCCTGTCTCATCATCAGGGTGTGCAGTAACAACCAATACTCTTGGGCCTTGAGCAAAAGAAGAGAAGGACATTATGCATAAGGTTAAAAAGCAAGCAATCGTGATACGTTTCATGGCAATTGATTTAGTATGATTAAGTTACAAAAAGAAATCTATTCTACTATAGTGGTATTCTTTAAAGGTGCTTTATCTATCCACTCAGATTTCTGTAGTTTTTTCTGTGCAGGTGCTATTTCATCCCCATTATCACCATTATAAAGTCTTCCGTTTTTCATAACATATTTGATTGAATTGGTATTTCTGATATTGTCTAATGGATTTCTATCCAAAATGATCAAATCTGCCAATTTACCTTTTTCTATGCTACCCAAATCTTTGTCCAATCCCAATGCTTCTGCCCCTTTGATGGTTGCTACTTTAAGCGCATCGATGTTTCTCATTCCTCCACTCTGCATAGACCAAACTTCCCAATGAAAACCCAATCCCTGTAATTGCCCATGGCTACCAATTCCTGCCAATCCACCTTCTTCAACAATTGATTTCATGCTCTTTGCATGCTTTTGAAATACATGTTCTTCTGGCAAAAACCAAGTTGCTCTTCTTCTTGACTTCGAAGCAAGTTCTTCATAGGGAGTAAAAAACTGAAGTTTTTTATTGCTGTATGGATTTTCATTTTCATAGTAATAATTCTCCGCCCACGGTCCACCATATGAAACCAGCAAAGTCGGTGTTACTGCCATCTTTGCATCAGCAATTGTTTTGGTTACATCTTTATACAATGGATAAATTGGAATAGAGTGTTCGTGTCCAGGATATCCATCCAATAAATTGGTCATGTTCAATTTGAAATCCAATCCGCCTTCAGTAGTCGGCATCAAGTGCTGATTTCTTGCAGCATTGATGATCCACTGCCTGGTTTGTCTGTTACCAGTCAAATACATTTTGATATACTGCGTATTGTAATATTTGCTGTACTGTTTCAAAATATTTTCTGCTTGTGCTGAATCTTTCACATTGTAGAACCAATAACCAACACCAGGACCAGTTGAATAAACTCTTGGTCCCATGATTTGCCCTGCTTCAACCATGTCTGAGTATGTCAGCACATCTGTGGTAGCAGTTTGCGGATCGCGCGTGGTGGTTACACCATAAGCAAGGTTGGCAGCATAGATCCACACCTGTGTTTTATGGATACCCCATGAAGGCCACATATGAGAATGCACATCAACAAAGCCAGGTATGATGGTCTTTCCAGCAACATCAATCACTTTGGCGCCTGCTGGTGATTTGATTCCTTTGCCAACAGATTGAATTCTGTTGTTTACTATCAACACATCTCCATTGATTACTTCATCACCTTTCATGGTGATGATTCTTGCACCCTTCAAAAGAATCGCGGATGAAGGGATATCTTTTTTATAAAACACTTTCACCCAGTTCTCTTGTGGCTTGTATGTCGGATCTTCTTTTTTTGCAGTTGCTTTCTTAGTGCTGTCGGTCGACTTTGTTTGTTCAGCTAATTTTTTTGCCAATTTTAAACTGTCATCCAAAGACTTAGATTTGTTTAAATCATATACAAAGTGAGCGGCACCTAAACTGAAGTGTACTTTTTGTCCATTTGCTTCCCAAGAAGGAAATTCACCACCTAACTCCGTTAATTTGATACTTGGGAATTCAGCACTGGAGGCATCTGCAACGGATATGGTAGTTGTTTTACCGGTTTGAGGAATAGTTACGACATATACGTTGTTGTTAACTTTTGCAATGGCTTTTTCACCTTTTGGCGAAATCCATATTTCACTTGCAGGTGAAGGAGGATTGTTCTCTTTGGCATCCATATCACTCAGTTCTTCAGGAATGATGCAAGGATCTGCAGATGGTTTTCCGTTATGAAAAGGGATTGAACCATATGTAACAATGCCATTTATTTTTGCATGAATTTTTTCATCTGTGCCATCCCACTTTATAGAGAGTAAACTTCCATTTGAGTTAAAATAAATCCTTTCATCATTTAGTGAGAAATGCGGATTGTATCTTCCATTTGCTTTATCAACAACATGTTCTTCTCCACCATTGGCATCTATCCAAGCAATTACATCTTCACGATCATCCCAGCTTGGATCATACGCATCTCTGAATTTTTGATATGGAGCGCGCTCAAAAATAATTTTGTCACCTTTTAAAGTATAGCGAGGTGTTTGATACAAACCATTTACATTGGTCAGTGTTTTCAATCCAGATCCATCAGCATGTACAACTTGTAATTGACCACCATTGTCATTCCATGTGCTGAATACAATATTATTTCCATCAGGACTCCAAGAGGGTTGTGCTTCTGTACATTCATTTGAAGTAAGACGCTTGGGCGTACCAGTTGGATAATCCATTGCATACAAACGGTTTAAAACCGTAAAGGCTAATCTCTTGCCATCTGGTGAGGGAACTGCGTCTCTTATTTGTGTAGCCAGAGCGTAGGATGTGTCTTTGATGGGATACTTGAACAATACTTCTGGAGCCAATTCCAATTTTCCTTCTACTGTATATGGTATGTTTGAAATATCACCATTGTTAATATTGATCTTATTGATCTTACCTCCAAAAGATGCAATCAGTGTTTGGTTATCTGGTGTAAATGACATGGCAGGAAGCACTCCTGAAACTGCAATAGATTCCTGATCATCTCTTTGTACTGGATAAGCCAGCCATTTTTCATCTCCTGTTTTTATATTGCGAATGATCAAACCAGTTTTATCTTCATATCTGCTTCCATACACCAACCATTTACCATCACCTGATAAAACAGGCGTAAATGCACTGCCATATTTAGAAGTAAGACTTGCGGTTTTCCCATTTTCTCTATCATACATGCCAATTTGATATTGCGGCAGCTGTGCATTGTAATTCCATGATCCAGTTCTATAAGAATAGTAAATCAATTTTCCATCATGGCTCATTGCAGGATCAATGGTTTTTAAAGTAGCCGGTTCGCTGATCAATTGTGTTCCAGCTCCACCATCTTTATGAATCATATACAATTTATTGATTCGTCTTCCTTTTGAATAGACAATATAATTTCCATCTGGAGTCCATTCCGCTGAAACAAAATTTTGATTGGTTTCTTTGGTAAGTTGAACAGTATCCTTTTTATCTGTATCTATGTACCATAAATTTTCAGCACCGCTTTTATCAGAAACATAAAGTATTTTCTTCCCATCAGGACTATACCTAGGATGTTGATCAAATGCAAGTCCACGCGTGATTTGTGTTGCCTTGCCACCAACAATTGGAAGTGTATAAAGATCTCCCATCATATCAAATACAATGGTTGATCCATCAGGACTCACATCAACAGATGTCCATGTACCCTCATTGGTTTTTAGATCAAACATTCGGCTGGCTTTCAGCGGAAGATTTTTATACGTGGTGAAGCTGGTATCTTTTTGAGCAAAGACATAACTACAAGTGATGAACAAGACCATCATCAGAGCGAACTGTTTTTTCATATTGTTTGTATTCTATTTTTTGGAAAGTATGATTTGTTGATAGACATGAGGCAATGCTGCTTTGATTCTATCATATGTTGCTGTAGAAATATTTTTTTGATCGAATGGAACATAGTTTACATATTTTTTTTGCTGCCCCTCTATTCGGCCGTATTTATATTCATAGGTAAACCAGCCATCATCCTGCAATTTTGTTTCACTCAGTTTATTGTTGGGAACGGTAATAAAAAAGTTGTTTTTTCTTTTTTCAGCTGTATTGATCAGATTCAGTTTTCTCATTTCAATGTATGCTTCTTTAGCAGTTTCAACTGAAGGGTCAATCAATTCTACCGTTGGTGCCAGTACAGAGCGATAAAGATATTGACCATTGAATTTCAAATCATATAATTCGCTCAAAACATGACGAATGGTATCTCGCATGAATGGATAATGCGTACATCCAAGGATCAGTGTGTTCAAAGGCATTGCATACTTTTCCTGCTTCATTTTTTCCAGCAATGAAACAAGGTGGTACCTCACATAATTTTCAGGATCATTCAATTGTATATCTAAGCAATTGCCTTTGTCATCAAACTCACACAATAATTTATTACTCGCTTTGTTGAAATTATATATGCTCAACAGAGTGGTATCAATAGTATATTGCTTGTTCTTCAATGAGGGTCCTTTGTAATCCGTTCTATATCCATTTGCATTTTCTGAAAAGAAACTATAATCACGATCGATTGCATCTGCGAGTCCATATCCACCTTGACTTACAATACTAGGCTCAGACATTTGAAGCTGTTTTGCCATTGTGCGAATGGTTTTGGGGTATCCATCAGACGCCACAGTGCCAGCAGTTGCAAACACACCAATGGTTCCTTTTTGATGCGATTGTTGATAAGCCAATGCAGCTTTTACTCCTGCATTGATCACACCCACTACTGGAATATTTTTATCCTGTTGTTTTGAAAACGCTTTTACTTCATTCAATGCATAAGCGGTTGCGGTATTACAAGCAAGCACCAGCATTTTTACACCCTCCTTGTTTGATTCAGCGGCGGGAGCATCGTATGCTTGCTTGAGTAAAAAATCCATGTTTTTGATCACATGTTCCTGCAATAATTTTGTTTTATTTTCTGCTGCATAGTTCCCATAAGGCATGTTGGCCTGATCAGCCAAGTATTGAAAAAATTCACTCTGGAAATCAGGTTTACCGTCAGGACCGGGCTTGCCAGTTTTGTTGTTGAATGCATCCAAGGTCAACATTGCTTCCAATACTGTCAGCCCCCCTGTTCCAGAATCAAAAACACCAATCGGCGCCATTGATTTAGCTTTTTGTTGTGCAAAAACAGGTATGAAAATTTGAATGAACAAAAGTCCAATCAGCATGTTTTTAATAACTGACATAAAAAAGACAAATTGAGTATTGGAAATTAGACAATGTATAGCAATTTTGCAGTGTCTTCATCAAAATATCTACCTTAAAATTCCCTATATGAAACATGTATTGGTTACTGGTTTGATAATCACTGTATTATTTGCCTGCAAACAGGAAGCAAAGAAATCGGAAACAGTGGTTGTTCCTCAGGCTGAGTCTATAAAGTACACCCCTGATATGGTGGTAAATGAAAAGGATTATGCATGTGGGATGCCTGTGAAAGCAGGTATTTCAGACACTTGCCATGTTGATGGGAAAGCCTATGGTTTTTGCTCAACTGAATGCAAAGCGGAATTTTTAAAAGACCCTAAAAAATATTTAGCAACTAAATAATAGTCATATGCCCATTGTAAAAGCGTATGCAGCAGCAGACAGTAAAAGTAACATTGCTCCTTTGTCCATAGAAAGACGT
>CAYFLQ010000012.1:0-14797 GCA_964344065.1 uncultured Sphingobacterium sp.
AAGCCATCCAACATTTGGAGGATTTCAATGCAGGCAGTGCAAAACAAATCGAAGCAAAAGTAGCAGGACTATTGGGTGACGCTTATGCAGAGCTTAAGAAAAATACAGAAGCATTGGATCAGTATAAAAAAGCTGGAACCCTCTTCCCTGAAGATCAGGCAATATCATCTGAATATCTTTTCAGAGCAGCTTTGTTGGCAGAGATCAATGGAAAAAATGAAGACGCCATTGAACTGTATCAAACCATCAAAGACAAATATCCTAGAACTGACAAGGGTTTCGTGGTTGATAAATATTTAGCCAGACTTGGCGTAGTGAAATAAATGAACGTTCACGTTTTCATACCTTGTTTCATTGACCAACTGTATCCAGATGCAGGATTCAACACGATCAAGGTGTTAGAAAAAGTAGGGTGTACCGTTCATTACAATCCCAAACAAACTTGCTGTGGTCAGCCTGCTTTCAATGCAGGTTATTGGGGAGAGGCCAAAGAAGTATGTAATAAATTCTTAGAAGATTTTCAGGATGCAGAAGTGATTGTGGTACCAAGTGCCTCTTGCACTGGCTTTGTAAAAAATTACTACAGTAAGATATACGACAATGCTCCCAATCAAAAAGAGATCAAACAGTTCCAATCCAAAGTGTTTGAATTGAGTGATTTTCTGATACATCAATTGCAGGTGGAAGATGTTGGAGCCACTTTCAATGGAAAAGTTGCTTACCACGATTCTTGTGCAGCCCTTAGAGAGTGTAATCTTAAAACAGAACCCAAAACATTGCTCTCTAACGTGAAAGGTTTGGAGTTGATAGAAATCAAAGAAAACGAGACCTGCTGTGGTTTTGGCGGTACTTTTTCTGTAAAGTTTGAAGGCATTTCCACCGCCATGGGTGAACAAAAAGTAAACCACATTGTTGATACCAAAGCCGACTACCTGGTGTCTACAGATTTAAGTTGTTTGATGCATTTGAATGGCATCATCCAGAAAAAAGGACATAATATCAAAAGTCTACATTTGGCAGACATTCTTGCTAGCGGTTATTAATCCTGCATATGGCTTATTGGCTGATAAAATCGGAACCTTTTAAATATTCTTGGGATCAGTTTGTGAAGGATGGCTCCACGTTTTGGGATGGAGTAAGGAATTATGCTGCAAGAAACAATCTTCGCTCTATGAAAAAAGGTGATTTAGCCTTTTTTTATCACAGCAACGAGGGATTAGAAATTGTTGGAATTGCCAAAGTAATCAAAGAATCATACCAAGATCCAACAACCGATGAAACGGCTTGGTTGGCAGTCGATTTCAAACCCCATAAAAAACTCAAAAAGTCTGTTTCGCTGGCACAAATCAAAGCTCAACCATCGCTTGCAAACATGGCATTATTGAGATTGGGTCGCCTTTCTGTTCAGCCTGTTTTAGCGTCCGAATGGGAGATGGTTATGCAATTGGCAGGAGAAAAAAAATAACCCGTTTTTTCCTCCTTATCATTTCTGCCGAAATACCTGATTTTATTGAGTTTTACACAATTGTACGTGGATAAATCTTGGCTATATTTTTATTGATTTTGGGCTTAAAAAAGAGTAAATTTGTTAGGATAACTTTTTACACTAAACACCCATTTTATTAGTGATGGAAGAACAACAATTACCGGAACAAACGAACGACAACAATCGCATTATTCCGATCAATATAGAAGAGCAGATGAAAGCTGCTTACATCGATTATTCGATGAGTGTAATCGTGGGTCGTGCGTTGCCTGATGCAAGAGATGGTTTAAAGCCTGTACATAGAAGAATTCTCTTTGCCATGAATGAGCTTGGCATGGACTATAACAAGCCAACACGAAAATGTGCCAGAATTGTGGGTGAAGTATTGGGTAAATATCATCCCCATGGTGATACTGCTGTGTATGATGCGTTGGTTAGAATGGGACAGGAATGGAATACCCGCTATCCAACGATTGACAAACAAGGAAACTTCGGTTCACCAGATGGAGAAGGGCCTGCAGCGATGCGTTATACTGAAGCCAGGTTACAACGCATGGCTGGTTTCATGATGGATGACATCGACAAGGAAACAGTGGATTTCCAATTGAATTTTGATGATTCTTTGGAAGAACCAACCGTACTCCCTACAAGAATACCGCATTTGCTCATCAATGGAAGCAGTGGTATTGCAGTAGGTATGGCCACCAACATGCTCCCTCACAATCTTGCTGAAGCCATCGATGGTTGTATCGCATATATTGACAATCGAGAAATTACCATAGATGAATTGATGCAACATGTGAAAGCACCTGATTTTCCAGGTGGTGGTGTCATTTACGGAATGGAAGGTGTGAAATCTGCGATGCATACTGGAAGGGGAAGGGTAGTTTTGAGAGGAAAAGTTTCCATCGAAGCAAAAGCAAATGGAAGGGAACAAATCATCATTACACAAGTTCCGTATCAAGTGAGCAGAGATGCGCTGACAGCTAGAATTGGACAATTGGTTATTGAAAAACAAATTGAGGGTATAACGCACGTCAATAATGAATCAAACGAAAACGAAGGAACCAGAATTGTAATCGATATCAGAAAAGATGCCGTTGCAGGTGTCATTGTTAATCAGTTATACAAATTCACTGATTTACAGACATCGTATGGTATCAACAATGTGGCTTTGGTAAAAGGCAGACCACGTATTTTGAGTTTGAAGGATTTGATTTCAACATTTATTGAATTCAGACATGAAGTAGTTGTAAGAAGAGCCGAATATCAACTCAAAGAAGCAGAGAAAAAAGCGCATATTCTTCAGGGTTATCTCATTGCGCTAGACAACCTGGATGCCGTCATTGAATTGATACGCAAAGCTGCAAATCCTGAAATCGCGAAAGAAGGATTGATATCGAAGTTCGCCATGAGTGAAATTCAAGCCAAAGCAGTATTGGAATTGAGATTGCAGCGATTAACAGGTATGGAGATTGAAAAAATCCGTGAAGAATATAATGAGATCATGAAATTCATCGCCGGATTGAAAGAATTGTTGTCAAACGAAGGAATGAGATATGATCTCATCAAAACAGAACTGCTGGAAGTAAAAGATAAATTTGGTGATCAGCGCAGAACAGAAATCACTTACCTCGATAATGAAGTAAGGATGGAAGACCTCATCAAAGAAGAAGATGTAGTGATCACCGTATCTCATCTAGGTTATGTTAAAAGAACTTCAGCAGCAGAATACCGTGCACAGAAAAGAGGTGGTAGAGGATCAATAGGGGGCAAAACAAGAGAAGAAGATTATATCGAGCACCTATTTGTTGCATCCACACATCATACCTTGCTTTTCTTCACAGAAAAAGGAAGGTGTTATTGGTTAAAGGTGTATGAAATTCCGGAAGGAGAGAAGCAAAGCAAAGGAAGAGCTATTCAGAATCTGATGCAACTTCCAACCGATGATAAAATCAGAGCTATCATTGATGTGAAAAATTTACAAGACGAAGAATTTGTAAACAATCATTTCATTGTATTGTGTACCAAACAAGGTATCATCAAAAAAACAGAGCTTGCCGATTTTAGTCGTCCTCGTGCAACAGGTGTGAATGCCATCACCATTGTTGAAGGTGATCAATTGTTGGATGCGAAAATGACTGATGGAAAATGCGAAATCATGTTGGCAGTTAAATCTGGTCGAGCCATCCGTTTCCCTGAAGAAAAAGTAAGACCAACTGGGAGGGGAGCCATCGGTGTAGCCGGCATTGAAGTAGATGATGCGAACGATGAAGTGGTTGGTATGATATGTGTAAATGTGGAAGACAAAACAAGAACTGTACTGGTTGTATCTGAAAAAGGATCCGGAAAGAGAACCCCCATTGATGAATATCGTATTACCAACAGAGGTGGTAAAGGGGTAAAAACCATCAGCGTTACAGAAAAAACGGGTAAATTGGTTGGCATTCTTGATGTAATTGAATCAGAAGACTTAATGATTACGTGTGAATCCGGTATCACCATTAGAATGAAAATAGCAGAGATCAGTGAGCAGGGAAGAGCTACACAAGGTGTAAAATTGATCAAGCTGGATGATGATGATGCGATTGCAGCCATTACAACCATAGATGTAGTTGCTGAAGATGAAGAGGCAGAAATTGAAAACAATAATACTGATACTCCAACAACGCCAGAAACCAATTAAAAATTTTATCAAATCAACGAAAATGAAAAAAATTCTCTTTTCAGTTTTTTCCCTGATTGCTCTGATAAGCGCTAATGGTCAAAACTTAACCAAAGTAAAAGATGCGTTAACCGCAAAAAAATACGCTGATGCCAATACGCAATTAGATGAATTTATCAACAATCCAAAATATCAAAAAAATGCTGAGTTGTATTATTTAAAAGGTAAAATGTATGCTGAGATTGCAGCAGATACCAATGCAACGAAATCATATCCAAATGCAGTTGAAACGTCTTTGGAAAATTTCAAAAAAGCATTTTCAACTGATAAAGACAAGTTTACGATGTTTGTAACGTTAGAAGGCGCACAAGCACTGTATAATTTATATGCTGTTCCGTATAACAGGGGAGTAAAAGAATTGGATGCGAAAGAATACGATAAATCATTGAAGTCATTGCAGCTGGCTGATGTATCTGGAAGATTCATCTTTGAAAGAGGACTGGGCTTGGCTGCCATCGATACCAATCTTACTTTCTATACTGGCTATGCTGCATTGTTGGCCGGACAAGAAGATTTGGCATCAGGTTATTTTACAAAGCTTGCTAATTTAAATATTGCTGAAAAGGGATTTGAAGACGTTTACAAAAACTTGATGATTTATCATTTTAACAAGAACAATATTGCAGAGTTTGAAAAAACAAGAGCCCAAGGTGCAAAGAATTATCCAAAAGAGGAATATTTCACGTACGATGAAGTGATGTTCATCAATGACATGAAAGATAAAGTAGAGCGACTAAAAAGAATAGAAGCAAAAGTTGCGAGTGATCCTAAAAATTTAGAGGCTATGTCGATCCTTGCAGAAGTTCTTTTTGATAGATTGTTCAGTCAAGATGCACCGTATTATAAGACAGATGCAGAATATGATGCAGCAGAAACTCGTTTGGTTGATTTATACAACAAAATGTCAACTGTTAGTCCTGCTGATGGTCTAATGGATTTGAATGCAGGCGTAGTTTATTTGAACAGAGGATTTGAATTGAATAATAAAATTTCTGACATCAACGATAAAGTCAAGAAATTCAATGAAAGTCAAAAACCTGATAAAACTGGAAAAATACCGCCACCACCCAAAGAGTTGACAGCTCAAAGAGATGATTTCAGAGCAAAACAGGTTATTGCATATGACAAGGGATTGCCTTATTTGCTAAAAGCTCAACCGATCATGGAGAAGAGAATAACTGAAAAAAATATACTCCAAGCATATAAAAAACTGGTCAGCTTATTAATTGACGTGTATTCTTCTAAACGCCAATTATCAAAAGTACCTGCTGATAAAGCTAAATTTGAAGCAGAAGAGAACAAATGGAATAAGGAATATGATCGCGTGAGCAGTATTCACTAAACTTAAATAAACCTCATTTATCTTGAATGGGGTTTATTTAAGAATATCATATTTAACATAATATAAATTATAAGAAAGAAATCTGGTTTCATTGATAAAGGATTATATAGTAAATTGAATATCAATCTATTTTCATGAAACGTAGAGCATTTATACGAAACGGAATGTTGGCTGGAGCTTCAATATCTGCCGTGGATTTAGCCCAAACGCCACAAACAACAGCTACCAAACCCATTATGGTTTCTACATGGGATTTTGGCAAATACGCCAATGCCGAAGGTTGGAAAATATTGGCAGCAAATGGACATGCGCTGGACGCAATCGAACAAGCTGCCAGGGTCACAGAAGCAGATGAATCCAATAAAACTGTTGGATATGGTGGATATCCGGATCGTGACGGCCGTGTTACGCTTGACGCATGCATCATGGATGAGGCTGGTAATTGTGGATCGGTTATGGCCATGGAACATATCAAGCATCCTATATCTGTTGCTCGAAAAGTAATGGAAAAGACTCCACATATTATCTTGGTTGGTGACGGAGCCCTGCAATTTGCCCTGGAAAATGGCTTTACAAAAGAAAATTTGCTAACGCCGGATAGTAAAAAAGCATGGGAAGATTGGTTAAAAAACTCAAAATATGAACCTGTTATAAATATTGAAAATCAATTATTTAAGAAGCAAGACACTAGCTTCGCTTTAGGTGGAATCAATAACCATGATACCATTGGTTTGCTGGCCTTGGATGCATCCGGCAAATTAAGTGGTGGATGTACAACAAGTGGTATGGCTTTTAAGATACATGGACGGGTAGGCGACTCCCCTGTTATCGGTGCTGGTTTGTTTGTGGATGGAGAAATCGGAGCAGCTACTGCTACAGGAGTCGGTGAAGAGGTTATCCGTTGTGTTGGATCTCACAGTGTAGTGGAATATATGCGCAGTGGTCTATCACCAAAAGAAGCCTGCAAAAAAGTAGTAGAACGAATCGCCAAACGAGATCTAGAAAAGGCCAAAAAAATGCAAATTGGGTTTCTTGCACTTGATAAATCAGGCAATGTAGGCGCTTATGCCCTCCAAACTGGATTCTCATATGCGTTGAAATCTGCTTCTGAAGAAAAAGTAATTGCTGTAGAAAGTTATTTTAAATAATATGCCATTTGAATTAGAAGTCATAGCCTTTGATCTGTTATCCTGCAAGTTGGCAGAACGGGCAGGCGCTCACAGAATTGAACTCTGCGCCAATCCATTTGAAGGCGGCACTACCCCATCTCTTGGAATGATCCGAATGGCAAGAAAATCTACCCATTTATCACTGTTCCCAATCATCCGGCCTAGAGGTGGTGACTTTTTATACGATCGCAATGAATGCTACTCCATGATGGAGGATATTAAAATATCCAGAGAGGAAGGTTGTGATGGTGTTGTCATAGGAATGTTGAAGGCTGATGGAACAATCGATGCAGATGCTTGTCACGAGTTGATGCATCATGCTAAAGGAATGGATGTTACTTTTCATCGTGCATTTGATCGAGTAATTGATCAGTTTTCCGCGCTAAATACAATAATTCAATTAGGCTGTAAAAGAATTCTAACCTCAGGAGGTTACCCAACTGCATTGGAAGGAAAAGAGAAATTAAAAAAAATAATTGAAACGGCAGGTGATCAAATAACTATTATGATCGGCTCAGGCGTTAAATCTTCAAATATCAAAATACTACATGAATGTACTGGTGCACATGCATTTCATGCATCTGCAAGAACCAGCCTCGCTTCCTCTATGAATTTCAATACACCTGAAATGCAAGAAAAGCTTGAAACAATCTCTATAGATGAAGAGGAAGTACGCATGCTTAGAAAATCGCTGGATGAAATTTTCATTTAATTTTAAGCAACAATGCCATCATTTTTTAAATCAACATTTTTTATAACGATTTTTCTCGCTACAGTCTTGTTGCTCGGGTATTTTATTTTTTTTCAAGATGACATAGTTGATTACAACGCAGATGTAAAACCCATCATTAACCAAAAATGCATTTCTTGTCACGGTGGTGTTAAAAAGAAAGCAGGATTTAGTTTGCTTTTTGAAGAAGAAGCACTTGCAGCTACTGAATCTGGTAAACCTGCCATCATTCCTGGAGATGCTCAAAACAGTGAAATGATTAAAAGGCTGTATTCATCTGATCCGGATGAGAGAATGCCTTACCATGAAGCTGAATTATCAGATAAAGAAAAACATATCCTTGAAAAATGGATTGATCAAGGTGCTCATTTCTCAATTCATTGGGCTTATCAACCAGTCAGCCTCCCTACTCTACCCTCTACATCCATTTTTGATATTTTTAAAAAGAAAGAAGGAAATGAAATTGATTTGTTCATTGATGAAAAATTACGATCAGTAGGTTTGAAAAGAAATCCAGAAGCGGATAAGAGATCACTGCTTAGGAGGGTATCGCTTGATCTTATCGGAATGCCAGCTCCAGCACATCTTCAATCAGCTTTTCTGAAAGATGCCTCCTCTAATGCATATGAATCATTGGTGGACAGCTTGCTCTCACTACCAGCTTACGGAGAAAGATGGACAGCCATGTGGATGGACTTAGCAAGGTATGCAGATAGCAAAGGGTATGAAAGGGATTATATACGTTCTATTTGGAGATACCGAGATTGGCTGATCAATGCATTCAATCAAGATAAACCATACAACCAATTTATTACTGAACAGTTGGCAGGTGATTTACTGCCTGATCCTACCGACGAACAATTTTTAGCAACTGCTTTTCATAGAAATACGATGAACAATGATGAAGGCGGAACCGATAATGAGGAATTCAGAACGGCGGCTATACTTGACAGAGTGAATACAACCTGGGAAACGTTGCTTGGTACAAGTTTCGCCTGTGTGCAATGCCACAGTCATCCCTATGATCCTTTCAAACATGATGAGTATTACAAATTCATGGCATTCTTCAATAATTCAAGAGATGAAGATACCTATGATGAATATCCATTATTGAGAGAATTCAGAAACAATAGTATTCAACAATACGATTCAGTACTCAATTGGCTTCAATTGTATGCTGATAATCCCACCAAACAATTTTATAAGACACTGGTAAAAACTGGACAACAATGTATCAATAGCTTGACAGCTGATTCGCTTACCAATGCTGCACTGGAAGACACCAAGTTCTTGAGAATGAGAAAAAAATCTCTGGCACGCATCAAAAATGTTGGGCTTACAAACAAACAATCGCTTTATATAAGATTTAGGTCTCCAGTTGATAAAGGGAAACTTATATTTTATGCTGACTCACTGACCTCAAAACCATTTGCAACCATCAATGTTCATAAAACTGAAAATGGCTGGAACATCATATCAGTTCCAATAACTAATACATTGACAGGAAAACATCACATTCTGATTTCATATGACAGTCCACTGCTTAAAACTGAAAATGAAAATGGCGTTATTTTCGATTGGTTTTGTTTCGCCCCTTCATTTCCAGGTAAAGAAAATACCAGTTACCAGCGATACTACCATACTTTTATTGAAGTACTCAACAAGCCAGATGCTGAATTGACTCCTATCATGATGGACAATCCATCTGATTTAAAGCGAAATACATTTGTTTTTGAAAGAGGCAATTGGCTGCTAAAAACGAATATCGTTGAGCCAGATATCCCTGCAATTTTCAATACTAAGCAACAAAAATTCTCCAATCGATTGGATCTTGCCAAATGGATGACCAATGAACAAAATCCGCTTACCGCAAGAACCATGGTGAATAGATTGTGGGAGCAATTATATGGACAAGGCTTGGTAGAAACATTAGAGGACTTTGGATCTCAAGGTGCATCACCAACTCACCAATCCTTGCTGGATTATCTTTCTTATCAATTTATGCATGAAGATAAATGGAGCATGAAACATTTGTTAAAAAGATTGGTCATGTCTGACACCTATAAACAATCTTCCAATATTGAAAAGAAATCACATGAATTGGATCCATTGAACAAATATTATTCGCATGCACCCCGTGTACGATTGACTGCAGAACAAATCAGAGACCAGGCACTGGTCATTTGTGGTTCCCTTAATAATAAAATGTTTGGGCCAAGTGTCATGCCCTTTCAGCCTGATGGAATTTGGGCCTCACCGTATGATGGAAGAAAATGGGAACAGAGCAAAGGAGATGAAATTTACAGAAGAGCCATTTATACGTATTGGAAAAGAACTGGCCCCTATCCTACTCAAATCAATTTTGATGGAACAGCAAGAGAAGTTTGTACAAGTCGACGTATCCGAACCAACACTCCACTTCAAGCATTGAATCTACTCAATGATTCCACCTATTGGGATTTATCTGTAAAACTTGCAAAAAAAGTACTGGATGAACATCCTACATCCATTGATGAAAGTATCAAAAGAGCATATGAGGCTGCAACTGGAAAAGATCCTGATCAGCAAAAAATACAGGTGCTCAAAAATTTATATTGGATATCCATTAAAAAATTGAAACTGGATCCCCGAAAATCATCACAAATGATTTCAGATTCAACGTTGGTCAAAAGCAATCAGCTTGCAGCAATGTCTGTCACTACCAGTGCTATTTTAAATCTTGATGAAGTGATAACAAAAAACTAATTGAAATGAAATCAAACCTTATTCATCAAGAAGCAAAACATGCTGGGTTGTCATATAATACCAGGCGACATTTCTTAAGAGAATGCAGAACTGGAATGGGTATGATTGCCTTGGGCTCATTATTGGACAGTTGTAATTTTTTTAGCAGCAATAATACTACAGAATTGTTGAGCAATCCGTTGGCGGCAAAACCATCCCCTCTTTTAGGCAAAGCAAAGGCTGTTATTTTTTTGCATATGGCAGGTGCTCCATCTCAATTGGAAATGTTTGATTACAAACCCGAGTTGCAAAAGATGGATGGCCTAGATTGTCCAGATTCATTTATTCAAGGGAAAAAATTTGCATTCATACGTGGTGTACCTAAATTACTTGGTCCACAGGCCTCTTTTAAACAATATGGAGAAAGTGGTATTTGGCTTTCCAATCATATGCCCCATTTTCAATCGGTCGTAGATGAAATTTCACTGCTAAAAGCCGTATCTACTGATCAATTCAATCACGCTCCTGCTCAATTATTAATGCATTGTGGTACTCCTCGTTTAGGGCGACCCAGTATGGGTTCATGGGTAACATACGGACTTGGCTCTGAGAATTCCAATTTGCCAGGTTTTGTGGTCTTGACATCGGGTGGTAGAAATCCGGATGCTGGAAAGAGTGTATGGGGAAGTGGATTCTTACCTTCCGTTTATCAAGGAGTGCAGTGCAGATCAGAAGGAGATCCAGTGTTGTTTTTAAAAGATCCTAATGGGTTTGACAGGGATTTGAGAAAATCATCAATTGAAAGCATCAACAAAGTCAATGAATTATCTTATTCAGAGTATAAAGATCCTGAAATTTTATCTAGGATTGCACAATACGAAATGGCATTCAAGATGCAGATTGCAGTTCCAGAAGTGATGAACATTTCCGATGAACCAGCTTATATCCATCAATTATATGGAACAAAGCCAGGAAAAGAATCATTTGCTAACAATGTTTTGCTGGCCAGAAAATTAGTAGAAAAAGGGGTTCGATTTGTTCAATTATTTGATTGGGGATGGGATAGTCATGGTACAGATCCAGGTACGGCACTTGATCAAGGTTTTATTGATAAGTGCAGAGAAAACGATCAAGCTGTTAGTGCATTGTTGATGGATTTAAAACAACGTGGAATGCTGGATGAAACATTGGTAGTATGGGGTGGAGAATTTGGACGAACTCCTATGCAAGAAAACAGAGATGGAAAACAAAACTCCTTTAAGGGTAGAGATCATCACTCAGATGCTTTTTGCATGTGGATGGCAGGTGGAGGAATTAAAAAAGGTTTCACGCATGGTGAAACGGATCCCATAGGATATAATCCAATAGATGGAAAAGTTACTGTGCATGATATTCAAGCAACTATTTTACAGCAACTTGGTTTTGATCATACTGCATTTACCTACCCTTTTCAGGGAAGAAATTTCAGGCTGACCGATGTATTTGGAAAAGTAATTGATCCAATAATAGCCTAGCATGAAAACATTCATTGGACATCTTCATCCATTGCTGGTTCATTTGCCGATAGGTATTTGGATCATATACATTCTTTTGGAAGTACTGAGAAAAAAAGAAAAGTTTAAGCAACTTGAAGAAGTCAATACTATTATTTTTTTATTCGGAACAACAGCAGCTATTCTGTCCATCATCACTGGACTTATTCAATCTGATAATGAGGGATACGACTTAAATGAGATTTTTAATCATCAATGGATGGCCATTGGCACAACCATTTCATTCATCATCTATTTTGTTTTTCAACTTATAAAATCATTACAGCGTCTCATACAATATGCTTCTCTGTTGATGTTATTTATACTTCTTTCTATAACTGGACATTTAGGTGGAATCTTAACACATGGTAGCAGCTATTTAAATATTTTACAAGAAGAAACAAAAGAGATTCAGCCATTGACAATAAAAAATATCAATCAAGCGGTAGTTTACAAAGATCTTGTTCAATATGTTTTAGATAAAAACTGTGTTACATGTCATGGCCCCAATAAACAAAAAGGCAATCTACGTCTTGATAATTATGGACACATAATGGAGGGCGGTAAAACTGGAAAGATCATCCAGCTCAGCCAATTGGAGAAAAGCGAATTGATCAGAAGAATTGTGCTGGATGATTCCGATGATAAACACATGCCGCCTAAAGGAAAACTGCAGTTACATGATTTTGAAATACAATTATTGAAATCATGGGTAATCCATGGAGCTTCTTCCACAGCTGTCGTATCATCATATGATTCAGATTCAATCATGATACAATCTATCAAAGCATTGCAAAAAGAATTTTCTGGAAATCAATTAAAAAAAGAAATTTCAAGACCTGCAATTGATGATATAGAACCCAATAGCTTAAAAACCCTTCAGTCTATTGGCTGGTCACTCATCCCATTGAAAAAAGGCGATCATTACTATAGAGCTGTAGCGTTTAATGTGGATGATTCAATTAAACATGCATTGAATGTTTTGAAAACTGTTTCAGACCATATCATAGAACTGAAACTCTCTTTTAGCAAACTAAATGATCAAGATTTATCTGAACTCTCTGGGTTTACAGATTTGGAAAAACTATGGCTGGATCATACATCCATCACTTCTAATGGGTTGAAATTTATTACAAGTTTGAAGCACCTTCAATACTTAAACATTTTTTCTACTCCTATTGAAGAAGCTGATATTTCAACATTTGTGGATGCGCAACATGTAATCCTCATTGCTCCCAAGATGAAGGATACCGCTTGGAAGGTTGTAGATACTCAGAAATTGACAGTGCTTAATCAATGATGGATCTAAAGCTATTCAATAATTTTAATTGATTGACCGTTCTGTGTAGATTATTTTCAGGGTACGTAATTTGATAATAGGTATCATCATTTAAATAATCTGTGAAGAATCTCAATGCCTGCATATATATCATAAAATCACCAGCATAATTGATATACTTGATTTCTTCAGGTGTCATTTGGTCGGCCATTTTCTCTTTAAACCCTTCAACGATGGCAGTATAAAAGTCCTTTCTTGCTTCTACTTGATAAATATCTCTTTCTTCCTCATTTGCTGGTGAGAGATAAGTCCTGAACATATCTCCCATATCACTGATAAAAAATCCAGACATCACTGTATCCAGATCTATTACGCAGACACCTTTTTGCTGTGGGTTAAAAAGCACATTGCTAATTTTGGTGTCGTGATGTGTAACTCTTGAAAGAAATGATCCAGATGCAAGTATTCTTTGATAAAATTCCACAATGTGATACTCACCTTCAATTTGCTCTATGATTGACTTGGTAGCATCTATTCTTTTACTATTGCCATTTTCCAACGCATCTCTGAATTGTTTCCATCGAAAACTAAGATTGTGAAAATCCACAATCGTTGGTTTAAGTTGATGTGCATCAAAATTTTTGAAGGAGGCCGTGAAATTTCCGAATTGTTTTGCTGCTTCATACGCCTGGTCAGGTTCAGTGCATACATTTAAAGAATGGGTATCTTTTACAAAAGGTATGAGTCTGTAAAACAGTTCATGTTGAATATGAAAATCTTTATTCCCTTTGGTTTTTATTGGAATAGGTAAAATGGTAGCAGAATGGTTTTGAATCAGTTCACCTGAAAGTAAATTAACATTTTCGGCGATGTATGAAGGCCATTTAAATACAGTGTTATTGACTTGCTGTAGGATATATACCTTTTCATTGTCTTTCGAAACAACAAAAGTTTTATGAATGAGACCAGCACCAAATGACTCGATACTAAAATCTTCAGGATTGCTTACGTAAGCTTCTAATACAGAGAAAAGCTGGTTCATCTTAGTATAGCAATCTCACTTTGATTGCTCCTTTTACTTTTTTCAATAATTCAACGGCACTTTTTGAAAGCTTTGTATCAATATCAAGTACCACATACCCAATTTCATCGTTTGTTTTAAGGTATTGACCCAAGATATTGATTTTATGATCAGATAGACTGCTGTTGATTTCGGAGAGTACCCCTGGAATATTATTATGAATATGTAGGATTCGATGTGTTTTTTCCTGATGAGGAAGACTTAATTCTGGAACGGTATGAGAACCAGTGGTAGCGCCTGTTTCAAGATAATTCAACATTTTCGCACTTACATCTTCACCAATGTTTAATTGTGCCTCCTCTGTTGATCCGCCAATATGTGGCGTCAACAATACATTGGATAGACCTTGTAAAGGTGATTCAAAACGGTCGCCATTTTTTTCAGGCTCCCATGGGAATACATCAATGCCTGCCCCTGCAAGATGCCCACTTTCCAATGACAATTTTAAAGCATTCAAATCCACCACTTCTCCCCTTGCATAGTTCAACAGGATAGATCCCTTTTTGAATTGTTTTAATAACGATTTGTTGATTAAATTTTTTGTGTGACTGGTTTCAGGGATATGAAGTGTGATAATATCTGACTTTGAAACAAGCTCTTTCAGAGATTTTCTTGAAACTGCATTACCCAATGGCAACTTGGTTACAACATCGTAGAAAAGTATTTTCATACCCATCGCTTCAGCTAAAATGCTGACTTGCGATCCAATATTTCCGTATCCAATAATAC
>CAYFLQ010000013.1:0-3247 GCA_964344065.1 uncultured Sphingobacterium sp.
CATCAACGTATTGCATTTTTCTAATATTTCTATGTTGGTAGAAGGGCTCTCCAAATAATGAAAAATCTTGTTGATGTCTGCCATAATTTTTCTATCAGAAGTCAAGAGGCAATGATCTCCATAGAATCGAGCAGTTTTTTCATTTAAATTCCCAGTGCTAACGAAGCCATATTGGATTGTTTTACTTTTTACTCGTTTTTTAATTACACAAATTTTTGCATGAACTTTCATATTAGGAATTCCGAGTATAACTTTTACTCCCTCTTCTTCTAATATACTCTTCCATTCTAAATTGGCTTCTTCATCAAACCTGGCTTTTAATTCAAGCATTACCTCTACTTTTTTCCCATTTCTTGAAGCATTGATAAGTGCATTGATGACCTTAGAATCTGAGGCAAGTCGATAGGCTGTTATTTTAATAGAATTTACATCTGGATCCATCGCTGCTTCTCTCAATAAATCAATCATTGCATTGAATGAGTGATAAGGAAAATGAAGTAGAACATCTTTTTTAGTTATCACATCGGTGACTCTAATGCTGTTTTTCAGATCTGGATGGGTAAAAGCATTCATTCGTCTTTTCTGAGGCGTAAAGACATCTGGAAAATCCATGAAGTGTTTAAAGTTGTGTATTCTTCCACCTGGGATAATACTTGATTTGTTATCTAATTTTAATTTAATCGTGAGGTAATGTAAGAGCCCACTATTCATTTCTTTGTCGTATACAAATCTTACAGGTTTCCCTTTTCTTCTTTTTTTTAATCCTTTTTGCATCTTCTCTACGAGGGATGTACTTACATCACTATCTAAATCAATTTCTGCATCTTTTGTTACTTTAAAAATATGAGACTCGAAGTGATCGTATCCAAAATAAGAGAAGATGTAAGGCAAGTTTACTCTTATTACATCTTCCAAAAGAATGATGTGTGTTTCATTTTTATTGGTTGGTAATTTTACAAATCTGCCAATTGATCTGGATGGAATTTCAATCAATGCATATTGTTGCTTGTACGCCGAATTATTTTTTCTCATGACCACACCCAAATAAATACTCTTTTCTCTTAAGTAGGGTAATTCTGGTAAACTTTCAATCATCAATGGGATGATATTTGAACGCACTTCATTTTCGAAGAAATGGATTACAAAATCTCTCTGTTCTTTGGTTAGTTGAGTATCGTTTTTGAGGAAAATTTTCTCTTTCTTCATTTCTTCTTGGATCGATTTCCAAATGCGATCAAATTCATTCTGTTGTTTCAACACTGTATGGAGAATATCGTGCAGCACTTCATTTGGTTTTTCTTCCAAATGCATATTTAGCTTTGATTTTTTCATTGAAAATTCTGACATTCTCTTCAAGGTGGCCACCCTCACTCGAAAAAATTCATCCATGTTGTTTGAAAATATGCCCAAGAATCGAATTCTTTCTTTGAGAGGCACGGAGCGATCATTCGCTTCTTGCAGAACTCGGGCATTAAAACTGAGCCAACTGATGTCACGAGCTATGTATGGGTATTTTTGCATTGGTGTAAGTTAACTCCTTGAAAAATACCAAATAGCAATTTCATCTTAATAAAACTTAAAAATTTTGTTTGAAAATGGGTTGCTTAAAATCGCTTTATTATGGGAATGTTTTTCCCAGGTTAATTTAATGTTAAGCAAGAGGCTAAATATCAACAAAATGCTCACCTGATGTGATTTTCCTTGAATTTAACCTTGAGGTAACAATGGCCGGATACTTTTGCATCAAATTAAATCACGCCATGTATTCAATTACACCAAAAATGTATTCGACCCCTGCAGATAATCATCTGCAAGAGGTTCATGGCAGATCTAAAACTACTCTATTATCATTGGCCTTCATGTTTTTTGTCATTGCATCATTTGCTCAAAAAACGTTTAAGTTGTCTGGTACCGTAATAGATAGTAAAACAAGATCTGCGCTTGTAGGAGCTACCGTTAAATTATCAGACGGCACTGCAACAGTTTTAACAGATGTCGAAGGTAGATTTCTACTTTCTATCAAAGTAGGTGCAAAGACTGAGGTGGAGGTAAGCTTTCTTGGATATGAAAAGAAACAAATCAGCGACATTGATTTCAAAAACGCAGACGGACTGACTGTTGCACTTTCCCCAGTTGCTAAAAATATGCAAGAAGTTGTAGTCAAAGCATCGGGACGAAAAGAAACGATTGCTTCACTTTATCTGGTACAAAGGAATAGTTCAAGTATTCAAGACGGTATTTCAGCTGAATCCATCAGAAGATCACCTGATAAAAATACAGGTGAAGTGATAAGGAGGGTATCTGGAGCTTCAGTGCAAGACAATAAATTTGTTGTGATAAGAGGGCTTAACGAGAGGTACAATGTTGCCATGCTGAATAATAACATCTTACCAAGTACCGAGCCAGATAAAAAGGCATTCTCATTTGATATCATACCCTCTTCTGCGATAGAAAATTTAATTATTTATAAAACACCTACGGCAGATTTGCCGGGAGACTTCTCAGGCGGATTGGTTAAGGTTGTAACAAAAGATTACCCAAGTCGGGCATTTACAGAAGTATCTATCTCCACATCAGGAAATACCTTGACAACCGGGCAGGATTTTTATGGTAGCCGAGGAACTGGAAAATTTGAAAGTATAGGATTCTTTGATGCATCACGAAATGTTCCCCAGGGATATGTTGATAACCGAGGAGCTTCCTTTATAACACTTTCAAGTGCAAACAAACAAGCCATTACCAAACAATTTCCATCAACTTTTGGATATGAAGGCATGGCTAAATCAGCACCCAATGTCAGCGCAAGCATCAGTGGTGGAAATTCATATGTTTTAAGAAACAACGCCAAAGTAGGTATGCTGTATCAAGTGGGTTTTGGAGAAGGTCGCAGGGTGTCTGATAAATATAGAACTGACTTCTTGATCAACAGGGATATGTTGTTTGAAAATAATACCAAGGTATATGATATCAGGAACAACATACAAGGCATGTTGAATCTTGCGTATGCTAAGGGTAAGAATAAATATGCTTTAAAAGGACTGTTTAACAATGAATATACCAACAGCTTGGGTTTAAGAAATGGGTATGACATAGCTAACCGTCCAGATTATTTTTATACAAAGAGCTATAATAATGAGTTATCTGCAAATGGTTTGTTCAGTGCTGTTTTAGAAGGCAATCATTCCATCAGCAAGAAATTATTAGCTGATTGGTCTGCTTCTATTTCTGATGCATACAAAAATCAACC
>CAYFLQ010000013.1:3270-14746 GCA_964344065.1 uncultured Sphingobacterium sp.
AATTCAAATACCAATTATTATTTGAAAATTGGTAATGAAAATTCTCCAGAAATCAGAAATGCAGGTAGAATATTCTCCAGTCTTGATGAAAAGATCTACAATATAGGTTTCAACTTTAATTACAATTTTGATGTAAATGGTGTACAACAAAAAATAAAATTTGGGTCTATCAATTATTACAGAGATCGAAAAACAACAGTTGATGCCCTTGGGTATGCATCCTTAGACTTCAGGGGGGTAGCCATCTACGATACCAAGGCTACTGATTTCAATTCGCTATTCTCCTCTTCTAACATCGATATGTTCAAACTAACATTAGCGAACATAGGAAACAACTCTACATCGTATACTGCAAATGCCTTATTAAATGCAGGGTATGTTATGTATGATGGAAAATTTTCAGAAAAGCTAAAGCTAACTGCTGGAGCCAGGGCTGAGAGATATGATCAGCAATTGCAGGCAAAAAATCAGGCAAACATTGAACTGAAAAATCTAGATGTACTGCCTTCTGCTCTCTTAACTTATGCTGTAGGAAAGAAAACCAATTTGAGAGTAGCCGTATCAGAGTCTGTGAACAGACCTGAATTTAGAGAGTTAGCCAGTTACAGCGTGTTCGACTATGATAATTTTGTAGTGATCAGAGGCAACCCAAATCTTAAACGTTCACTGGTAAAGAACTATGATGTAAGATTTGAAACGTTTCCTACTACTGGTGAAATTGTTTCATTCAGTGTGTTTTATAAAGACTTCAAAAATCCAATCGAGCAGGTTAATTCTGGAAATGATGTATTATCCTACAAAAACGCAGATCAGGCAAATACCTATGGCGCAGAGTTGGAGCTTAGAAAAAAACTCGGTTTTATCGGCCCTCAATTTTTCAATAACCTAACCTTTTACACGAACCTTTCTTATATGTTGGGTAGTGTAACTTTTAACGGAGCACAAATAAATTCACCACTTCAAGGACAGTCACCGTATATCATCAATGGAAGTTTGAGTTATGCATCTGAAAAAGACTTGACCATCAGTGTTCTTTATAACAGAATTGGGCCAAGACTAAAGTTCAGAGCAGTGCAGGGTGCGGCATTCAATATTTTTGAAATGCCACGTGATCTGATAGATATACAGGCAAGCAAGAAAATCATGAAAGGCAAAGCAGAAATCAAGCTTGCTGTTGTCGACTTGTTTGCTCAGCCTTACAGGTGGTTTTACAAATTTGATGCAGCTCCCAAGAACAATTACTTTGATGCGACTAAAGATAAATTTATCAACTCAGCAAAGTATGGAACAGGATTCAACCTGGGACTAAAAATCAATTTATAAAACAAAAAACAATGAAAACCTTAAAGCTCTTCGCAGTTGCTGTTCTACTGACAACAGCATTCTCTTGCAAAAAAACGGAAACGCCTGTTACTCCCGTAACACCAGCTCCAACAGTTACCAGTTTTTCTCCAGCATCAGGTATCGCTGGTGATAAAATTACTATTACTGGTACTGGATTCACCAATGCAACCAAAGTAACATTTGGGGGAACAGATGCTGCATCGTTTACTGTAAAGGATGCAACAACAATAGAAGCAGTTTTAGCAACTGGAAGCGCCACAGGTAAGGTAGCTGTAACGACTCCTGCAGGTTCTGGATCTTCAAGCTCAGATTTTACCTTCTTTGGTGCAGGTTCAAGATTTGATGTTAGAGGTGTTATTACAACAAACACTACTTGGAAGAAGGATTTCGTATATCGTTTAAGAGGATATGTTTATGTTACAAACAACGTTACTCTCACCATTGAAGCTGGAACAAAAATTGTTTCTAACAAAGATTCAGCTGGCGTATTGATTGTAACTCCTGATTCAAAAATCATTGCTGAGGGTACTGCAACTGCTCCCATTGTTTTTACTTCTGCTGAAACTACTGCTGCACCAGGCGATTTTGGTGGTGTGGTGATTGCAGGAAATGCAAGGGTCAATGGCAACCACGCAGTAATGGAAGGTGGTTTGGATGTAAAATATCAATCTTTTGGAGGCAACAATGATGCAGACAATTCTGGAACTTTGAAATATGTAAGAATTGAATACGCTGGTAAGGCGGTGAATCCTGGTGATGAAGTGAATGGACTTTCCCTTTACGGAGTTGGATCTGGTACCACTATTGATTATGTGCAAATATCTAGAGGTTATGATGATGGATTGGAAATTTTTGGCGGAGCTGTTAATTTGAAACATGTTATAGTATATAATTCAGCAGATGATGATTTTGATTTTGATGATGGATACCGCGGTATGATTCAGTATGCTATCTCCTTCAGAGATCCTGCATTTACTGATCCCAAAGGAACTACCGGTGACGTTTCCAACAACTTTGAAGTGGACAATGTCAATCCTTCAAATGGATTTACATTGAGCAGAGCGCCTATCACATTCCCTGTTATGTCAAATTTCACTGCTGTTGGTCCTAACAATGCTGCAGGAACTTCAACTGATTATGGATGGGGTATGCGTTGGAGAAGAGGTGCTAAATTTGTTTTGGGTAATTCAGTAGTAATTGGAGCTCAAAGGGAAGCTTTCAGAGTACAGGAAGATTCTTCTATTTCTTATTTCTTAAATGGGACAAGCCAATTGTACAATTGCTACATTCATGATCAGGCAAATAAGTTTGCTGTATCTGATAAATACTCTGCATCTTCATCACCTTATACCATTCCGAATTTCCCAACCTATGATCTCACCACCATTCGTGATAAATATAAGGCAACCAAAACAACAGAAGTTTCTGATGTTACTACACTCAAGCTTACTGATCCTTTTAAAGTTGCTGCACCTAATTTAAATCCACAATCAGGTTCCCCTCTCTTGACAGGTGGAGACTTTACGCCAACAGCGCTGACCAACGCCTTTTTCGATAAAGTAACGTTTGTTGGGGCAATTGGTACTACTGACTGGACTGTTGGTTGGACAAAATGGGGATTATAAATTGTTAGATTTTTTAAGAACCGGGAGCAATCCCGGTTCTTAAATTAGAGTAGTTCGACCGCCTCATTCTTGGGGTGGTCTTTTTTTGCTCATTTTTTTAAAGGCTTGTAGGAAAAAGCTATTTCATACGCTTGATCGTGTATATCACTCAATCGCTCTCCCAATCTAACATCAGTTTTTTGGGGTGTTGGTTCGCACAATGTATACAGTTCATTTTCATATACAATGGGTTTTCCAATCGGCTTATCAAGTTTCACTGCTACCGCCACATGATCGGGATAAGACAGCACAATCATTGGCATATTATAAATCTCTTTGATCAAAGCGTAAAATAACGCTGACCTGTCTTCACAGTCACTCTTTCCATATAACAAAGTTTCTTCAGGCGAAAGTCTTTTTTCCCTACCAAAAAAATCAGCATCTTTTTCAAAGATGAATGCATACCGGGTGAAGTACATGATATATTCAACGCCTTGTTTGGTACTTAAATTTTTTACTTTTTGTTTTAGAGCGTTTATCAATGATTGCTTCGTCTCAAAGCTAAGAGGTATATTAAATTGATTATCGTAATCTGTTACTGGGTAATTGGTAAAGTAATTTTTAAGAGATGTATTGATCTTTATTTTAATATGCTCCTTTTGTTGACCATACTCAAACGACAAATCTTGATCAACGTAGTTAGTTGATTCTAAAAAGGGCAGCTGTGATATGTTAAAAGTAAAATTATTTCCCGCAAGGCCACTTTCAGCTTGAATGATTTTTTCATCCCCATTGTGTTGGGTTGTGTATCCATAGTCATGGTAATTTAAGCATATGTATTGCTTTCCATTAATTGTTCTGTAGGGTATGTTGTAAACGATGTCATTGCTTTTTATATACAGCAGGGTTCTTTCATTTGTTAGAATCAACAATGGGTCAAATCCGAGTTTTTTTAACAAATACCATTTTGTTACAGTATATCCCAAGTAATCATTGTTTTTTGAAATGATCTGGTGAGCAGCCTTTCGAATCAATTGATAGGTTAGCCAATCACAGAAATTTCTATTTGAAACAATCCCATTGATTTGTTGAGCAATTTTATTCACTCCGGCTTCTATCAATAGTTGTTCTATTTTATATACCGAAGCCCCATCATTTAAATGAGGTGATGATATTTGGATGGGATGATTTACTGAAAAATGGATCGTTTCACCCCAAAATTCTATGGGTATGTCCGCATCAGCTAAAACCTGACTAGAACTCAATAGGCTGATTATCAATATTTTATATGCAAGTTTCAATAGTAATGAATTGTGTTATCCACATTATTGTTCTTAAAGGTAACAATAAGTTAACACAAAATCAATATTAAATTAACTTTTTGAGGAAATGATTTGTTGATCATTTATTCATACTTATTTCATATTGATGGGGCAAATTTGCTGATCGCTATTCGGGTCAAATAGCTGGTACAGCGTTATAGGCCGCTTCTCTCTGAAGCGGCTTCTTTTATTTTTTTGAAATCGAAAGTGTAAAACCAAATGTGGTCCCAACTCCCTGAGTGCTTCTGGCTTGAATGAATTGACCATGTGCCTCAATGATATGCTTGCAAATGGCAAGCCCTAATCCAGTGCCTCCAATATTTCTGCTTCTTCCGTAATCGGTTCTGTAAAATCTTTCAAAAATTCTGGGAAGATGTTCTTCCGCTATTCCAATTCCATTATCAGTAATTTCGACAAGCGCTGTCTTATCATCTGTTTTGTAAATACTCGCTTCAATTTTGCCTTCTTCACTTCCGTATTTTGCTGCATTGTCTACCAGGTTGATCAACACCTGCCGAATTTTCTCTTTATCAGCATAAACCACTATTGGCTGTTCGCAGCCTTTTTTAATCTGACAATGAATTTTCTTTAAAGTTGTTTTGATACTGAGTGACTCAAATACATCATTGATCAAATCTTGGATGACAAAATTTTGATAGTGAATTTCTTGTTTGCCGCTTTCCAGACGCGTGATTTCATCAAGATCTGAAATAAGATGAATCAATCTCTCCGTATTTTTATGTGCATTGGTCAAGAACTTCTTATTTACTTCAGCATTCTCCGAAGCACCCTCCAACAAGGTTTCTAAATAACCTTGAATAGCAAAAGCAGGCGTTTTAAACTCATGTGAAAGATTTTGTAGAAATTCTTTTCGAAATGCTTCATTTTTTTCGAGCACCTCCATTTCTGTTTTCCTTTCATCTGCCCATTTGAATACATCTTCCTCCACTTCTTCTAAGCTTTGTTGAGGGAGTATATTTTTTTGAAAAAATTCTTCTCTTTTTGAAGCTTTCGTTTGTGAAATAAATTTATAAATCAATTTTATTCTTCTGTGGACAAATGCCTCAATAAAATATCTTGAGATAAAAAAACATCCAATGAAAACAAACAAAAAAGATACAGCTACGGTGATTAGATTTTTTTCAACAACCAATACAATCAATGAGGCTATAGCGCTGGTAACCAATGCTGTTAGCAAAGCAATTTGGGTGGGCGAGTAGTTCTTTGATTCGAACATACTGCAATTTATGTATTTGTTTCATAAATCTAATCTTCAGAAATTATAGCTCGAATTTATAGCCAACACCTTTTACAGTCGTGATACAATCTACTCCTAATTTTTGTCTGATCTTTCTAATATGAACGTCAATGGTTCGATCTCCAACAATCACTTCATTGCCCCATATCTTGTTCAAGATTTCGTTTCTGAGAAATACCCTTCCTGGCTTAGATGCAAGGTAATTTAACAGTTCAAATTCTTTCTTGGCTAAGGCAACTGGATTTTCTTTGATATAAACCATGTACTCCTCTGGTACAATGCGAAGTTCTCCTAATTGAATGGTTGTAGAATTACTTTGTTTATTTATTCTTCTGAAGAATGAATTGACTTTTGATACCATCACTTTTGGTGAGATGGGCTTGGTGATAAAATCATCAGCACCAAATTCAAGTCCTCTGACATGGGATAATTCATCATTCAATGCAGTTAGAAATACTATAATTGTTTGATTGAACGCTGATTGGGATCTAAGATATTTGCACACTTCAATGCCGTTTTTTTTAGGCATCATGATATCTAAAATAATTAAATCAGGTTGTGTGCTATTTGCAAGATCTATGGCTTGATCTCCATCCTTTGCAGTAATTACTTCATATCCATGTAATTGCAGATTGTAGCTGATAATTTCCAATATATCTGCCTCATCATCAGCTATCAGTATTTTCTTGACTTCTTGTGTCATTTCTAGAAGGAGTGTGTTACAAAGTTAACTTTCGCTTTGTTGAAACATTCTTGATGCAAGATTAATAAATTGTTAAGCAAAAAGCCAAAACCCTGGCTCATATTAAACTATTTTTGTAAAATATGCTGTTTTTCAGATCAATTCTGCTGCTCTTACTTACACCAATTTTCACATGCAGTCAAGCTGTCTCTGATTCTAACGCCGTTCCAATAGATATCAGAAGAGTTCAATTGCATGAAGATATCGACAAAATGCAGCAGGCTGTTTCAACGATTTCTACAGTCAAAGTCGATTCTTTGCAACGTTGGCTTGAATCTAATCCTAATTTAGATCATCGCCTAAAATATAAATACCTCTCGGGTATTAAATTATTGCTGGAAGATCTACTTGCAAAAAAAGTTTCCACCGACAACGCTCAAACATTCATGGATGCCTATCAACTGTTGATGCAAAACGACATCGAAGGAATCTCTATTGAGTCAACAATAAAAAAATATCCATATGAAATCAATCGCTCTTTGTTGAGTGAGCGGACGGTGTTCTATGAAAACGCAGGATTGTCCAAGGCAAAACTTTATTTACACCAGCAATACTTAGCGTTAAATCCAGATCAGATTCTTACCTCCTTAACAGGCTATCTCTCTGAAAATTTTGTGGATGATATGCTTGCAAAAGCGGCTCGTTTCTATCCCAGTGAATTTTATAATTATGCGTCTGCTATACAAACACCGCTTGCCAAACGGATGAGATTGGTAAAAGACACAACTGTACAGATTTTATGCAGAATGTCATCTGATAGTTCTGGTCGCTTGCTCTTTCCCTTTTTACATGCGTTGCTCTCAGGTGAAATGCAGTACGATACTGTCAAAAAAGCTACGCTCGACGGAAAAATATTTTATCAACTCCTGGTGAAAACCCAAATTCATTATCAAGATGAAATCTCTCAAGGCAATCCTCCAGTAGTATCTCAGGAAATTTTCAAATTATTGAAACGCAAATCATCAGAAGTATTCATCAATTCAATCAATGGGATGCATGACGAACCAGATCTGGCGCGTTTCAAGATATTGGAAGGCTTGAATGCCCAAGAGCTGTACTATTTAATGGTTAGTTCCGAAGATATTATCTACACTTCATCTTTCGTAGGCATTTTTAAACGAATGATGGAAGCTTTAAAAATGAAGAGTACCGATGAACTATTGCACAGTATTCATTTTGATGGGTTTAGAAAATTCATCAAAATGGCAGCGGATTATAACAAATTAGACGATTTTATCAATGCAATGAAACCCTCACAAGCTGCTTTATTGATCAAAGATTTTGTTGCGGGATTGGAAATCGATCCTAGCTTGGAAAATGCAGTGGATGTTGCAAATGGTTTTGCTAGCATTACCAATGTTGGTCTCAAAAAAATGGTTTCTTCAGAGATTGACAGAAATTTTTCCATGGCAATTAATGCGTCCAATGCATTTGGTGTAAGAATATATGAAGCTCTTCAATTGTTACTCAGGGCAGAGAAAGACAGCGGGAAGTCATTTGCTGTAAAGTATCATCTCAGTGTGCCTTATTTTTTGCCAAGAGAAAAATTGATTCATGATGATAAAATGATTGAACAATTGTTTTTTTATGGGGATAAAGATGGTAGATCTTCTTTTGATCATTTTGTCAATTTGTATAAGCATGATAAACGATGGAGAATCATTAAAAATGAGCAATGGATCGAAATAAAATCTATTCAAGGTAAACGCATTTCCATCTTTGCAAACATTCCATTTGACAATACAGATGGGGGAGATCGCGATGCTGCTGCACAGGCCTCTTTGAATGCATATTTGAAAGAACAAGGGTTGACTCCCGCTGTTGTAGTGCATCGAGGACATAGTTATCACCTGCCCTCCACGCTTGCACAGTTGAATGAAAATGCCAAGCTGGTAATATTGGGTTCTTGTGGAAGCTATCAATCTCTTCATTCGGTTTTAGCTGTCTGTGAAGATGTGCAAATCATCTCATCGAGAGAAGTCGGCAGTCTTTCTGTAAATGACCCCTTGATAAGATCGATCAATGAACAAATTCGCATAGGGAAAAATATTGATTGGATAAGAACATGGAAAAATCTTGAAGCACAAATGAAGCTTGCAAATACCAGACAACGGTTTGATAATTATGTAGCACCTCACAAGAATCTGGGTGTATTGCTGTTGCAAGCACTCAACAACAATTAATTTTGTGTTTCAATGGATAAACAGCAAAAGAAAAAAATTTTTGATTTCTCATTGCTTCAAAAGGTTTTCACTTTTGCAAAACCCTATAAAAGCAAATTTTATCTCTCTGTATTGCTTGCGGTTGTGCTTGCGTTGTTTTCACCTGTTCGCCCCTTGCTCATCAACTTTACATTGAAAAAAGTAAATGGCCAACTGGAAGATATCAATGCGTTGATGAATTTTCTTTTCACCATCACCTCCATACAAATTGGATTTTTATTTGTCGAAACCGCAACGAGATTTGTATTTACATATACTACGTCTTGGTTGGGACATAAAGTCGTAAAAGACATTCGAGTGAGGGTATTTGAAAAAATATTGCACCTCAATCTTCGACAGTTTGATCATACGCCAATAGGAACGCTCACTACCAGAACCATCAATGACATAGAAGCTGTCAATGATATTTTTTCAGAAGGATTTATTCCTATTATCGCTGATCTATTATCTGTGGTTGCTATCCTGTCTGCGATGATTTACACAGATTGGCGACTGACCTTGATTTGTTTGATCCCATTTCCTTTGTTGATTGTGGCAACCTATCTATTTAAGGAAAGCGTAAACAAATCTTTTATCGCTGTTAGAAACGCCATTGCATCTTTGAATGCTTTTGTTCAAGAGCATATCTCAGGGATGCAGATTATACAAGCATTCACTGCTGAAAAAAGGGAGATGAACAAGTTTGTTCACATCAATAAAAACCACCGAGATGCCAATATCCAAGCCATTTTCGCATACTCTGTTTTTTTTCCGGTGGTAGAAATTATTCTTGCCATTTCAATGGGTTTGTTGGTTTGGTTTGCTGCAAAAAACACCTTGCAAGTTTCCAATTTTCAGGCAACAACCATAACAGGAAACATCGTATCGTTCACGCTTTTGCTAAATATGTTGTTCAGGCCACTCAGGGTTATCGCAGATAAATTCAATGTACTACAAATGGGGATGGTCGCAGCAGAGCGGGTGATGTTGGTGCTTGAAAATAAAGATGAGTTGAAAGACGAAACTACTGCAAAGGAATTGATTATTCAGGGTGATATTGAATTCAAACATGTAAGCTTCAGTTATATCACAGACAGGCCTGTGTTAAAGGATATTAGTTTTCATTTGTCAAGAGGAAAAACCTTGGCCATAGTAGGTCATACTGGAAGTGGAAAATCAACCATTATCAATTTGATCAATAGACTTTATCAGCACCAAGCCGGATCTATTACCATTGATGGGGAGGCAATTGAAAATCTGAGCTTGCGAAGTCTAAGATCTCAAATAGCAGTCGTGCTCCAAGATGTGTTTTTGTTCTCAGGGTCAATCTTTGATAATGTTACGTTGAGAGATCAAGCCATCACAAAAGAAAAAGTAATTACAGCATCAAAAATGATCGGCATCCATGAATTTATTGAGTCATTGCCAGGTGGATACGATTACAATGTGCAAGAAAGAGGTGCTACACTGTCTACGGGACAGCGACAATTGTTGTCCTTTTTAAGGGCCTTGCTTTTTGACCCCGCTATTTTGATCTTGGATGAGGCCACCTCTTCAGTCGACTCCAACACCGAAAAACTGATTCAACATGCTATTGAGGTTTTGACCCAGGGGCGGACTTCCATCGTGATAGCCCATCGGCTTTCAACCATACGTAAAGCACAGAAAATCATTGTTCTAGATGATGGAAAACTGCTGGAGGAGGGTACCCATGAGCAACTCATGCACTCCGATGGTCATTATGCAAAGATGATTGCAGCTCAGCTCAAAAAAGATGGGGATTAGTTTTCTCTCTAAATGCATGGTTATTACCTGCCAGATAGTATCTTTGCGGAAAATTTAGAGGCTTTTATGCAGAGAACTTGGCTTAAATCGTTTCTGGTGGCTGTTTTTGGGATTTTTTGTGTACTCTTTTCAGTGCCATCATTCGCCAACGAACATGAGGAGAAAACCAAGCTTGATCCTGCAAAACTTATCATGGAGCATATCCAAGATGCACATGACTTTCATTTCTTCACTTTGGAGAAGAAAGACGGCACTGAGTTTCATGCAACCATTCCTCTACCCGTAATCATCTACTCAAACAAAAAAGGATTCTCTATCTTTTCATCCTCCAAGTTTGAGCACGGGCATGCAGCCCATAACGGCTATGTCCTGGAAGAAGGCAAGATTCATACTGAAGATCCAAATGAAAAAATTGTTGATCTGTCCATCACAAAAAATGTTGTTCAGATGTTGCTGGCTTTGACTATTCTTGTTTCACTCATGATTGGAATAGCTAGAAAATATAAAAAGGGGCTGGGTGTAACAACCGCTCCCAACGGTTGGCAAAATGCTATTGAGCCTGTTATCACTTTTGTGAGGGATGAAGTTGCAAAACCAAACCTAGCTGGCAAATATCAAAAGTACTTGCCCTATCTGCTCACCGTATTCTTTTTTATCCTAATTAATAATTTATTTGGATTGATTCCTGGTTCAGCCAATGTAACTGGTAATATCGCTTTCACCGTTGTGTTGGGTGTCATTTCATTTTTTGTTATCATCTTTAGTACCAATAAACATTTTTGGGGACATATCTTTTGGTACCCAGGTGTACCGATGATTGTAAGATTTTTGATCATGTTACCAGTTGAATTGCTGGGTGTTTTTACAAAGCCATTTGCATTGATTGTCCGTCTTTTTGCAAACATGGTTGCTGGTCACATCATCATTTTAAGTTTTGTAGCATTGATATTTATTTTCGGATCAATGAATGCCATTGCAGGTTGGGGATTTTCTCCACTATCTGTGTTGTTTGCAGTTTTCATTTATCTGATTGAAATAATGGTTGCCTTTATCCAAGCGTTCATCTTCACCAATCTGACAGCGGTATTTATAGGTCAGGCATTTGAAGGAGGACATGACGAAGGTCATCACTGATTTTTTATTTTTCATTTTAAAAACAAAGAAACATGAGTAACGCAGAAAAATTAAAGGCACTAAAATTAACCATGGATAAAATCGAT
>CAYFLQ010000014.1:0-5301 GCA_964344065.1 uncultured Sphingobacterium sp.
TTGGAGAATTTATATATGAATAAGGTTCATCATCAATAATTAATTTACTAAATATCAGATTATCAATGTTTTGATAAATATCATCTAAAGTATTGGTATTGAAATCTAAACTTAAGATACCACCAGCATTAAAGCTAACATGCATATTACCAATAGGTGATTGAATAATGCCTCGATGTATGTTTTCATCCAATTTTTGATCCATTCTCAACGGGTAAATTAGGTTCTAACAGAACTACTTGATGATCTTGATCATAGACGCCCAATACAAGACATTCACTGAAAAAATTGGCAATTTGCTTTGGGGGGAAATTGACCACGGCGACGATTTGCTTTCCAATCAATGATTCGGGGGCATAATGATGGGTGATCTGAGCAGATGATTTTTTAATACCCAATGCACCAAAATCGATTTCAAGTTGGTAGGCCGGCCTTTTGGCTTTTTCGAATATTTGAGCCTTTAAAATAGTGCCAGATCTGATGTCAACTTTTGTAAAATCATCCCAACTGATCAAAACAATTGATTTTAGTTCAAGATAGTAAAATCAAGACAAAATTTAGAGTTCATTGAGCTTTTCTATAATGGAATGCAAGCCAGCATATTTGTGGTCTTGTCCTGCTTCTTTCTCCACTTTGGCAAGTTCATTCAGCCATTTTTGAACGAACCTGATGGGGGAGACAGTTGTAATATTGATTGGATAAGGAACGTAATTTATCTTATTCAAATAATTCTCAATGTCTTTGTGCGTATATACTTGTCCATTCAATGGGTCAAGAAAAAACAGAATACCTGTTCCTTTTTCATCAAACAAGGGCTCTTCTTCAAAATAGCATATTAAATTTTGACGGGGTACTTCCACTGGTTTGAGACTCAGTCCAAGCATTTCAGATATCAGGAGATAAAGAGCGGCAAGCGGAAATGTATTGGATTGCTTGTGAGTGATTAATCCATATAAATCGAAGTCTTTACCTGCGGCATAGTTTGTCTCAACTCCCTTGAATTTATAATATTCAAAAATGATTTTGTTGATGATGTTCACCTCCTCTAATGGAGTAAGATAATCGTTGAGCTCCAGCCAAACACTGCGTCTAATTTTTTCAATCTCAAAAAATATGTTTTCTTGATTGACATCTCGATTTAAAAATCTTGAAATGATTAAAGATGCTTCAACTGTCGATTGATCTTCCGAGCCTTTCCATTCCATTAACTCATCTGTTAATGCTGCAATGGCTACTTTATCAATAATGAAATTGATTTTTTTGATTTGCTCTTCATCGTGTGTAGCGTGAAGATGATCTTCTAAAGCAGGAATGATTTCTTGCCCTAAACCAATAAATCGATCTGTGATGGATAGAAAAACTTCTTCGTCCGGATCTTCAATTAAATTCAACAACGCATATAACTCACTGTTGGCCATCATCTCCTGAACTTTTATGCTTTCTTTTTTGCTTTTCTTTTTCCTCTTGATGGATTTGCAATGGCATGTTCAATCATTGCTTGCACGTCTTCTATGGTAAGATCTTTGGCTTCTTCCTGCTTTTCTTTGGGAATAGGGAAGTTGCGCAATCCTTTCTTTATATACGGACCGTATGGACCTTTTAGCAATTGTATTTTCTCTTTCTCAAACACTTTGATCGTTCTTTCGTCTTTTGCTTTGCGCTTTTCCTCAATGATTGGAGTGGCGGTTTCTAAATTGATCTCATATGGATCAAACTCTTTTGCTAAAGAGTAGAATTTTTTATCATGTGCGATGTATGGGCCAAATCTTCCGATGTTCACTTGAACTTCACTTCCTTCAAATTCACCAAGTATGCGCGGTAGCTTAAATAATTCAAGCGCTTCTGCCAGTTGAATGGTTTCAATACTCTGATCAGCTCTTAGTTTTGCAAACTTTGGTTTTTCTTCTTCAGTGGTTTCACCCATTTGCACCATGGGGCCATATCTTCCCATTCTTGCAATGACTTTTTTTCCTGAAACAGGATCATCACCCAACGCTCGCTCTCCACTGATCCTCTCTGCTTTTTCCATGGTATGATCGACATCCTTCTTGAAAGGAGAGTAGAAGTCTTTTAGCATCTTGCTCCAATCCTGGTCGCCTTCAGCTATTTCATCAAACTCATTTTCAATTTTTGCTGTAAACCCATAATCCATCACATGATGAAAGTATTGAATGAGAAAATCAGTAACAACAGATCCGAGGTCTGTTGGGAAAAGTTTTCCTTTTTCAGCACCTGTGTTTTCTTGGTCTGTGACTTTAGTGATCTTGCCTTTTTGCAATGTGAGAATTCTGAAATCTCTTTTTACGCCTTCTTTTTCTTTTTTCTCAACATATCCTCTTTTTAAAATGGTGGATATGGTAGGTGCATATGTTGAAGGTCTTCCTATACCCAATTCCTCCAATTTCTTTACCAAAGATGCTTCTGTATACCTGGGTTGAGGCCTGCTGTATCTTTCAGTAGCCGTTAAGGTTTGTAAATCAAGCAACTGACCAACTTCTAATGGTGGCAACATTCCTTCAACTGCATCATCTTCTTCGTCTTCATCTTTACTTTCATTATATACTTTGAGAAAACCATCAAATTTCATCACTTCACCTTCAGCTTTTAATTTCTCTTGCTGGGTTGAAATCGAAATATCTGCAATTGTTTTTTCTAATTCTGCATCCGACATCTGAGATGCCATCGTTCTTTTCCAAATGAGGTCATATAGCCTTTGACCATCTGCAATGTCAACTGTTGTTTTGTCCATGTAAGTAGGACGTATGGCTTCGTGTGCTTCTTGTGCAGATTCGTTTTTGTTTTTGAACTTTCTATTTTGAAGATAGTCCTTACCGTATGAAGTGGTAATTTGATTGGATATGTCTTGCATTGCAGTTTCACTCAAGTTCACACTATCGGTTCTCATATATGTGATGTGCCCTGCTTCATATAATTTCTGAGCAATCAACATTGTTTTGCTCACTCCGTATCCTAATTTTCTGCTCGCTTCCTGCTGCAATGTGGATGTGGTAAATGGAGCAGCCGGTGATTTTTTAGAAGGCTTTTTCTGAATGTCTTCTACTTTGAAATCTGCGTTGGTACAGCCTTCCAGGAACTTTTGTGCATCTTGCTCGTTATTTTTTTTTCGATCCTTCAGCTTTAAATGAAACCGATTTTCCATTGATGTCTTTCGCTGCGAAAGCGGCTTCAATTTTAAAATGACTTACAGGAACAAATGAGTTGATGGCTCTTTCTCTTTCTACCAAAATTCTAACTGCTACACTTTGAACCCTGCCAGCAGAAAGATTGTTCTTCATGCTCATCTTTCTCCATAATATGGGGGAGATTTCAAATCCAACAATTCTGTCCAATATTCTTCTGGCTTGCTGAGCATTGACCAGATTCATATTGACAGTACGAGGTTTTTCTACTGCAGATTTAATAGCAGGCTTGGTGATTTCATGGAATACAATTCTTTTGGTGGAGACAGGATCCAACCCCAACACTTCACACAAATGCCAACTGATGGCTTCTCCTTCACGGTCCTCATCCGTTGCCAACCAAACTTCATCAGATTTTTTAGCCAATTGCTTCAATTCCTTGACTACTTTTTCTTTTTCCTCAGGGACGATATATCGAGGCTTAAAACCTTTCTTTATATCAATACCCATCTCATTCTTTTCCAGGTCTCGGATATGTCCATAACAGCTCTTTACTTCAAAATCACTGCCTAGGATTTTCTCAATTGTTTTTGCTTTCGCAGGGGACTCAACGATCAGTAAATTCTTTGCCATAATTTCCTCAAATCGATGCAATAATAAGATAAAGAGAATGATTTTCTGATGTCGATGGTCACCTGAAGATTGTTTTATTCTCCAAAAAACCCGTAAAAATCTTTAAAAAAACAAGATACAATATGTTGATAATCAATCAATAATGAAAATATATGTTTGTATCTAAATAATTTTAAAAATAAATTTTTCATGAATTTGGGGAAAATTACCCTTATTATGAATTGAATTCCAATCGGATTGAATCGGTTAATTTTGAAGCATGCCGCTTCATATCCTCGAAAGATTTTCACACATTAAACTCATGGCATTTGATCTGGATGGGGTGCTTACCAATGGAAAAATGCTGATTCAATCGAACAACGAATGGGTGAGAGAAATGGACATCAAAGATGGATTGGCACTCCAACTGGCAGTCAAACATGGTTTTCATGTGGCTGTTATCAGTGGATCGTTTTCAGAACCTGTTAAAAACAGACTTTCTTATTTAGGGATTCATCAATTTTATGAGAAAGTCACATCCAAATCCGTGGTGTTGAGTCAGTTAATGGAAGAATATGCTTTGACCCAATCTCAAATAATGTACATGGGTGATGATTTGCCTGATCTGGATGCCTTTAGCGTAAGCGGACTCAAAACCTGCCCAGCTGATGCAGTGGAAGAAGTGAAAATGAAAGCAGATTATATTTCTGTCAGAAATGGTGGGGATGGGTGTGTGCGTGACGTTATTGAAAAAGTAATGAAAACACAACATGCTTGGATGAAAATTTCAGATACCAGTAGCTTATAAAAAAATGACATGCAAAAATTGATGGCCTTTTTTCAATTGATACGTTATAAAAATTTAATTTTTATAACGCTTACTCAATTGTTTTTTTATGGCTTTATCATTCGCCCTTCTTATGAGGTACTGTTAAGCAACAGTCCTTTGCTCTCTCATGATCTGTTTCACTGGATGTTGATTGCTTCAATTCTGATTGCTGGAGGGGGATATATCATCAATGATTATTTCGATTTAAACATTGACAAGATCAATAAACCTGATAAGTTAATTGTTGACAAGGAAATTTCTCGCAGGTGGGCCATGATGTTGCATTTCATCATGTCCATTGTTGGGATTGTTATCACAGGATATGTATCTATGAAACTGAACAATTTTTTACTATTGCTCTTGAATGCATCCTCAGTGATACTGCTTTGGGTGTATTCTACAACCTTCAAAAAAAAGTTGTTAACTGGAAATGTCATCATATCAATACTTACTGCATGGGTTATTTTTATGTTGTTCTTCGCTGAAATAAATTGGACGAGCGGCAGCATGCTACCAGCTTCCAATCCTGCATTGATATCAATCTACAAGCTTGCTATTATATATGGCGGATTTGCATTTATAGTTTCGCTTATTAGAGAGGTAATAAAAGATATTGAAGATGAAACAGGAGATAGAAAGTATGGCTGTAAAACCATGCCAATTGTTTGGGGTGTCAATGCATCAAAGATATTTGTTGCCGTATGGATGGTTGCTCTTTTT
>CAYFLQ010000014.1:5426-14451 GCA_964344065.1 uncultured Sphingobacterium sp.
ATGGTATTCGATAGGCTTGTATATCACCGGCTTGTTGATATTTATTATTCAAATTTTTTTAAAGCTCAAACGTGCAAATAGGATAGAAGATTACACAAGTTTAACTCGAATGGTTAAGATCTTCATGTTAGCTGGAATACTGTCTATGGCACTTTATTACTATTATCTATAATGAATAAGATCATTCTTGCTTCCGGATCTCCTAGAAGAAAAATGTTGATGGAATGGGCTGAATTAACATTCAGTGTGATGGTTTCTGATGTGGACGAATCCTTTGATGCTTCTTTATCACCCGAAAATATAGCCCTCAGTATTGCAGGTAAAAAAAATAAAGCCATTCAAGAACAACTAGGAAGTCAATGGACTCAACATGTGTTGATAGCCGCTGATACCATTGTAGTGTTGAATAATCAAATCATTGGAAAACCTCTCAATAGGGATGCTGCCATTGATACGCTTCATCAACTTGCTGGGAATACTCATCAGGTTATTACAGCAGTCGATATCAGATCTGATCAACATACCACGGCTTTTTGTGATCATACACTGGTTGAATTTCATCCAATGACGACAGACCAAATCACACATTATGTTGATACGTATAAACCATATGACAAAGCTGGTGCATACGCCATTCAAGAATGGATTGGAGTTGTTGGGATTAAACAAATCATTGGAGATTTTTACAATGTAATGGGTCTGCCCATCAGCAGGGTATTGCAAGCGTTGAAACAATCGCATTTATAGGAGATTAATCTTTTGAATTTCGAGAAAACCTCTTTGTGCACTAATTGAAATGGACATTGATTTGCCTGGATGAATGAATTCCAACTTCAACGTTTTTGGTTGAATCATGCTGCGCGGCTTAAAAACCTACATACAAATACCGGAGCAACATTGTCCATTCTCTATCCCGGTCAAATCAATCTTGACCAAGGTCCTGATTTTCTCTATGCAAGCATAAAAATAGATGATACGATTTGGGTAGGATCCATTGAAATACATTGTAAAACATCAGATTGGTATGTACATCGACATCATGAAGACAATCACTATCATAATGTTATTCTTCATGTGGTTTGGAAGAATGATCAAAACAAATATAGTCAGAGTCACTTGCTGGTGCTTTCTGACTATGTAGAGGAATGTTCCATCGAAGAAGAATCAATTGTTAAGCCCATACAACCGTTGATGGGAAAGCTTGTGTCATTGTCAAGTAATGAATTGACTGAATGGGGATTACAACGATTGGAAAGAAAGGCCAATGAGATATTGACAGATGTAAAATTATTTCAAGGTGATTGGAATTATGTCTGCTTTCGTAAAATTTTCGCTGCATTTGGTGTTCCATTAAACGGAGAAGTATTCCAGAAAACGATTGATTCAATTTATCCATATATCAAAAACTGTAAATCTTCTCAAATGGATAACCTTCGGATACTTTTATTGGGGCAGTCAGGTTTTTTTTCATATTTGAGTGAAAAAGACATCGATCAATTTAATCATCTGAAATCTGTTTTTGAATTAAAGACACCTTTTCTACAATTTCTAACATCCAGCATGCGGCCGAATAGTTTTCCTGAAAGAAGGATGGAGCAGTTTGTTGAATGTGTTTTTTTATTTCAAGATGTATTTAGAAATCTTTTAGAGAATGAATCAATTGTATCCAGTTGGATAAAATCAATGAAAAAAGACCTAGGGCATCAAAGTTTCGAAAAGATCATTATCAATGTGTTTGCGCCTATGTTGATTGCATATGCAAAATATACCGGAATCATTCGCTTTCGTAAAAATGCATTGCAATGGATTCACTCTGTGCCTATGGAAAAAAATAAGTACTCCAGAGAATATTTATCTGTGAATAAAGTTCAGGTAACTGCATTGCAAACACAGGGTATGATTGAATTTCTATTCATTCATATGAATCCTTTTTACCAGTTGAAATTCACATGAAGTTGAATGTCTGGGTGGATGCTTTCTTTAACTGGACAAGACCAGGCAATTTCTTCTAATATTTTTTTCTCCTCTGTAGAATATTGAATATCAGCAGGCCAATGAAAAGTGATATTGATGCCACTGATGCGTCTTGGTGCAGCTGACATGATTTTTTCAGTTTCAGTAAAGGCTCCTCTAAGCTTTGGTTCTAATTCTTTTGCTCTGATGGCCATGGTAGTGAGCATGCAAGCGGCAAGTGAAGTTCCAATGAGATCAGTAGGAGAGAATCGTTCACCTTTGCCGTGGTTATCTGTGGGTGCATCCGTCTCAATGTTTGAGCCAGATTGTAAATGGGATGCTAAAGTTCTCAATTCGCCGGTATAGGTTACTCTGGAAGTCATGCTTTTTTGTATAAATTTACAATACATTCCCCCATCATGTTGAAGATGTTCAAGTTTTTATTTCTTACTGTACCTGTTTTGAGTATTCTTGTTGAATCTACTACTGCTCAAAGTAAATCCAATACCAAAGAACAAGCACGTATTGAGAAACACGATCGTATCAATCAAATGCTTAGAAATGAGGAGGAGGGAATGCCTGCTTTTGAAAAACACAGCATTACTGGTTTTAAAAATCACCATGATGGTTGGGGTGTTTTTTTAGAAAAAGGATTTTCTAAAACTGCCTATAAAACTACCATCTTTCAATTCGAGTTAGGTGAAAAGCAACATCGAAAAGAGCAAAAGCAATCAACGCCTGGTGCTGTCAGTGGAGGATTTGCCTATTTTGGTAAACCATTTGTTTTTGGCAAACAAAATATTTTTTACCAGGCGAAATTGGGTGTTGGAAAACAAATAATGATCGGTGGTAAGAGCAATAAAAATGGTGTTGCAGTATACGGTGTGTTTGTTGGTGGATTTAGTGCAGGATTGGTACGGCCTTATTACATACAATTTGCAATGGATACAGGTCTCACTTATTTAAAATACCAAGCTGATACCAAAGACGCGTTTTTAAATATTGATCCAACAAAAGATATCATAGGGGGATCAGGACTTCGAAAGGGTTGGAATGAAATGAAATTCAATCCTGGTTTATATGCAAAGGCTTCATTGCGATTTGACTGGGCCAGGTTTAACCAGGTTATTTCTGCCATTGAAGTTGGCTTCATGGCAGACATATATTCTCAAAAAGTAATACAAATGATCGACCTGCCTGGTAAAACATTCTTTCCTACAGGATTCCTGGCATTGAATTTTGGAAGAAGGAAGTAGATTAACTTTGCTGTCTAATTTGATTTAAATGGATGCTGTAATTACGGAAGAGCGTCAAAAAAAACCTGATTGGCTTCGTGTTAAACTGCCTATTGGCGAAAGCTATAGAAATGTCCGCTCCCTGGTTGATACTCATAAACTTCATACTATTTGTGAAAGCGGCAATTGTCCAAACATGGGCGAATGCTGGGGTGCTGGAACAGCAACATTTATGATTTTGGGAAATGTGTGTACAAGAAGCTGTGGATTTTGTGCTGTGGCAACAGGAAGACCAGATGCGGTAGATTGGGATGAACCACAACGTGTAGCAGAGGCAATCCATCTCATGAAAGTTAAACATGCTGTCATAACATCAGTGGATAGAGATGAATTAGCGGATGGGGGTAGTACAATTTGGTACAATACCATTCGAGCAGTTAAATCCTTGAATCCTACAACGACTCTTGAGACATTGATACCTGACTTCAAAGGGATCGACGATCAAATTCAGCGCATCATTGAGGCAGCACCGGAAGTTGTATCTCATAATATTGAAACGGTGGAAACGCTTACCAGAAAGGTGAGAATTCAGGCAAAATACTGGAGAAGCATGGAAGTCCTGCGCAAATTGAAACAAGGCGGTATGAGAACCAAATCTGGTATCATGCTTGGACTTGGCGAATCAAAAGAAGAAGTTATTCAAACAATTAAAGATCTAGCAGATAATGGCGTAGATGTCATTACTATTGGCCAATATTTACAACCCACTAAAAAACATTTGCCTGTACAAAGATTCGTTCATCCAGATGAATTCTTTGAATATAAAGAGATTGGCTATGGTCTGGGAATTGATTATGTTGAAAGTGGCCCGCTGGTGAGATCTTCCTATCACAGTGAAAAGCATGTTATACCAGGATATGGTAAAACTGCATGGGAGCAAGAATTGGCTTTGCGCAACAGCTGATTATTTTTCCTTTTCCCACACCAGTGCACTCGCTCCAAGTATTGCGGCATCTGATTCTTTCAGGTGACTGATTAGTATTTTGACTTTGTTTTGAAATACTTGAATAAGGTTCTCTTCCATGTGTTGCCTAGTAGGCTTTAATATTAAATCACCCGCCTTGGTGAGTCCGCCGAATAATACAATTGCCTCAGGACTGCTGATCATCACTGCATTTGCAAGGGATATACCTAAAATTTTTCCTGTAAACTCAAATATTTCAAGGGCTAATTTATCTCCTTTGATGGCTGCATCATATACAGCTTTTGAATCTATCTCTTCTTTATTGAGTGATCTGAGTATACTTGGTTCACTGCTGTTCTCCAATACTTCGAGTGCTGTTAATCTAACACCTGTTGCAGACGCATAACTTTCCAAAGAACCTTTTTTACCTGTTCCTTCATGAATTCTTCCATCTGGGATTACGATGGTATGTCCGATTTCACCTGCAAATCCATCATGACCGTAAATAAGTTGACCATTGGCAACAAAACCACTTCCAACACCAGTGCCTAAAGTGATCATGATAAAGTCTTTCATGCCCTTTGCTGCGCCATACATCATTTCTCCAATGGCTGCTGCATTTGCATCGTTGGTGAGTGTTACATCCAATTTGAATTTATCACTGACCAATTTCGCAATAGGAATGATTCCTTTCCAAGGAAGATTTGGAGCATATTCTATGGTTCCACTGTAGAAATTTCCATTTGGTGCACCCATACCAATTCCTCGCATTCTTCCAATGCCTCCTGCTTTCTCAATTAGTTGATTCAGCAGAGTATATAATTCATCGATAAAGGTTTCAATGGTTTTATGTTTTTTAGTAGACATTTCGCTGGAAAAAAGAACGTTTCCATTGATGTCTACGATACCAAATTTGGTTCCTGTTCCACCTATATCTATTCCAATTGCTAATGGTTCATTCGCGCTCATGTTTGCAAGATTTAAAATAAAAAAGCAGCCAATATATTTGGCTGCTCAATATACAAAGTTTTATAGGATTAATGTCCGCCTGCAACCTGTGCATCTACATCCAGTCCTTGCTTTTTCAATACACTTCTTGTCTGAATCGCATGCCATGCCAGGTAAGCAAAACAGATCAATGGAACTACATATGAAAGTTGGGTATAGGTATGAACTGAAGGATCACTAACGCCCTCCAGATCAATGACAGCGCCTTGTGTCGGAGGAATGATTGCTCCACCTAAAATCATCATGATTAAAAATGCAGAACCCTGACTTTGGTATTTACCAATTCCATTAACAGCAAGCGCAAAAATGGCAGGCCACATTACAGAGCAACACAATCCGCAGCTCATGATTGCAAAATTTGCTACCATACCTGTTGTGGTAAGTGCAATTACCATCGCAATGGCACCAAGTATAGAAACGGTTAATAATAATTTTACTGGTCGTTCGTCTGCATATAAAAATGCAACTACTCCAATCGCAATACAGATAGGATACATCAAGAAATCAGATACATCATTTCCTTTGATAATGTTTACCAATAAAATGACTCCAAATGCTACAAATGGAACAACCACCACCATGATTTTTTTCATCTGTTTGCTTAGATTGAATACACTGATGGCGCCTGTCCATCTACCAATCATCAACGATCCCCAATACAGAGAAACCAAATGTGAAATATGTGATTCGTCATATCCGCCAAATGCATTTTTCTTCAACAATGCACCAAAATTATTGTCAATTGTAACTTCAACACCTACGTATATAAAGATCGCAATCATTCCAAGCACCAACTGTGGATATGCCATGGCGCCCCAACCTTGTGGATTTTTCTTTGCACTTAACATAGAACCAAATAAGATCAACAAAATGGCAACCAAGGAAGAAACGATGATGAGGGCCTTGCTGATGCCGGTTGCCTCTTTCACTAAATCTGAAAACAAAACTGGAAGAAACACAATCCCAATAACGAGTAAAACAGCAAGTGCTTTCGGACTTTTTTCTAATTTCTCATCAGAAGTTGTTTTAGGAAGTTTTGCGTAGGCAAAAATGATTGCAGCAATGATGAACAGTCCTGCTAAAAAGAAATACAATTGCTGAATATTTTCTATCGATGCCTCATTGGCACTTGAAACACTACCAAACAGCATAAAACTGACTACAAGTGGACCTAATAAAGTTCCAAATGAATTCACGCTGCCACCCATGTTTAATCTATGAGTACCTGTTTCTTCAGGACCAAGCGCTACTGCAAATGGCTGTGCAGAAGTTTGTTGCAACGAAAATCCCAAAGCAATGATGAAAAACGACACCAATACGAGTCCAAATGTGGCATTTCCAGAACCACTGATAAACGCCAATGCAATTGCACCCACCATTGAAATGATCAGACCATAGATAATACCTTTTTTATAACCGATTTTGTTTAACAAATCAGTCCCTGTTAGGAAGGAAACAATGTACAAAATCAAAGAACCATAGAAATAGGCTCCGTAAAAGGCTGACCCAATCAATTGTGATTGGATTTGATCCAATTGGAAAAATCTTTTACAAAAGGGAATGAAAATGCTGTTGGAAGCAGCAACAAATCCCCAAAAAAAGAAAACCGTGATAAGTACTCCAAATTGAGACCACTTAGTTTGTTGATTCATAATGACATACGTTTTGGTAAGCTGAAAATAATTATATTTATCAAGATTCAATAGATTAGTTTTTAACAGTTCCCACATTCTTTATGCGAATAGTACATATTAGTGCCGAGTGTTATCCAGTTGCCAAAGTTGGAGGTCTAGGTGATGTAGTCGGATCATTGCCAAGATTTCAGAATGAATTAGGGCATGATGCTTGTGTGATAATGCCAATGTACAGGTCGAAGTATTTATATCAACATGATTGGGAAGTGGTGCACAAGTCTTCATCCAATCTCGGTCATTGGTGGTTTGATTATACTGTTATAAAAGAGAAATCAAATGCACAGGGTTTTTCTCTTTTTTTGATAGATATCAATGGCCTTCTTGACAGAGAAAAAGTATATGGATATGAGGATGATGTAGAAAGATTTTGTGCATTTCAAATTGCTGTATCTAACTGGCTGTGTTCTTGGGAACAGCTTCCCTCTGTTGTTCATGTACATGATCATCACGCAGGGTTGGTTCCTTTTATCATGCAGCATACCTATGCCTTTAAAAAACTGGAACATGTTCCCAGTGTTTTGACCATACACAATGCACAATACCAAGGTTCATTTGGATGGGATAAAACTACCTATTTGCCTCATTGGGATAGTTGGAAACGTGGTATGCTTGAATGGCAAGGCAGTATTAATCCACTTGCATCTGCCATCAAGTGTGCTTGGAAAGTAACAACAGTTAGCCATTCATATTTAGGTGAATTAACGTCCAACAGCAATGGTTTGGAGCCGTTGTTTGAATATGAGAAAGGAAAATGTTCTGGGATCATCAATGGTATAGATTATACAGTTTGGGATCCACAAATAGATCCCTATCTGACAGAAAAGTTTTCAGTGAAAACCGTATCTGATGGTAAAGCAAAAAACAAGGAAATTCTTTGCAATCAATTTGGACTTGATTTCAACAAACCATTGTTCATTTTTATTGGTCGATTGGTTGGAGAAAAAGGTGCAGATCTTTTACCTCAAGTAATTTTTGATAGCTTTCAACATATCGGAAGAAAAATGAACTTTTTGATTCTTGGTAGTGGTGAAACAGCAGTGGAATCTTCCATTTCATTATTAAAAAATTATGCACAAGGAGATTTCAATGAGTTTATTGGTTATAATGAACAGTTGAGTCATCTTATGTATGCAGGCGCAGATTTTCTGTTGATGCCTTCAAGGGTTGAACCATGCGGATTGAATCAGCTTTATGCCATGAAATATGGGACAGTCCCTGTTGTTAGAAGAACGGGCGGGTTGAAAGATACTGTTGTTGATATGGGAGAAGAGGGTGGATATGGTATTTCTTTCAATCACGCGAGCGTAGGAGATATTACACATGCTATCTTCAGAGCAGTGGAGGTATATGGTCAAAAGGAGACTTTCAATACTATTAGAAAAAAAATGATGGAACTCGATTTCAGTTGGAGCCGAAGCGCATCTGATTACATTCGACTGTATCAAAGTTTTTATTAAATTCAAACAAACAATTTGTATGATAAAAAGTGTTGTAGCTGTAATTCTAGGAGGTGGTGCCGGAAGTAGACTTTCGCCACTAACCTCAACAAGAAGTAAGCCAGCTGTTCCCATAGCTGGAAAATATCGATTGGTTGACATACCTATATCCAATTGTTTAAATTCTGATATAGGAAGAATGTATGTATTGACCCAATTCAACTCAGCTTCACTTAATAAACATATCAAGAATACCTATCATTTCAGTGTATTCAGTGCAGCCTTTGTTGATATTATCGCAGCTGAACAAACTCCAGATAATCCTGCTTGGTTTCAGGGTACTGCAGATGCAGTGAGACAATCATTGAGGCATATTAATCAGCAAGATTTTGATCATGTGTTGATTTTATCCGGTGATCAATTGTATCAAATGGATTTTCAGCAAATGATTGAGGATCATATTAAGAATGAAGCAGAAATTTCCATTGCAACGATTCCTGTTGCTGCCAAAGAGGCAACTGAGTTTGGAATTTTGAAAAAAGGGAATGACAATATCATTCAATCTTTTATTGAAAAACCGAAGGCTGATGTATTGAAAGATTGGGTAAGTGATACTGGGGAAGCAATGAAAAACCAAGGTCGTCAATACCTTGCCAGCATGGGTATTTATATTTTTAATAGAAAAACATTGTTCAATTCTTTGTTGGAAGATTTTAAGGATGCTACTGATTTTGG
>CAYFLQ010000015.1:0-10839 GCA_964344065.1 uncultured Sphingobacterium sp.
CAGGATTTCTGCGTTTGATGTGATCTTACCAAGACCCATTCCTTTCAAAGGTCATGTGCTCAATCAAATTGCTGCATACATGTTGGAACAAACCAGAGAAATATGTCCTAATTGGCTCATTTCAGTGCCCGCCCCCAATGTGAGCATAGGAAAAAAATGTGAGCCATTTAAAATTGAAATGGTGGTTCGAGGAAATTTAGTAGGTCATGCTTGGAGAACCTACCAGCATTCAAAGATTTTATGTGGTGTCACTATGCCAGATGGACTCAAAGAAAATGATTTCTTCCCTACTCCACTGATCACTCCATCCACGAAAGCAGCAGAAGGACATGATGAGGACATCAGTGAAGCAGAAATCGTTGAAAAAGGGTTGGCTTCTCAAGAGGAATGGCAAATACTGAAAAAGTATTCCTTAGCACTTTTCGAAAAAGGAAAAGAGCTTGCAAAAAAACAGGGTCTCATATTGGCAGATACTAAATATGAGTTTGGAAAATTAAACGGCGAAATTGTATTGATGGATGAAATCCATACTCCAGATTCATCACGATACTTTTATGCAGATGGATTTGAGGAAAGACAATTAACAGGTGAAAGACAAAAGCAACTCAGCAAAGAATTCGTAAGAGAATGGTTGATTGCGAACAATTTCATGGGAAAAGAAGGACAAACAGTACCAGAAATGACCGATGACTGGGTACAAGTCATTTCCAAGCGATATATAGAATTGTATGAAAAACTTATTGGAGCATCATTTCAACCATTGGAATTGAGCGATAATGATACAGAAGCCTCTGTGCTTCAAGCATTGAACAATCTACTTTGATGAGTCAGATTGTTTGGAAAGATGTTGCATTCTCTTTTTGGATTTATTGAAAATATTTCTTCCTTTATCAACACCTTTTCTAAGTTTTTTTTGCTCCGATTCATCTAAAAGGATAACATCCCTGCACTCATTGCTGCAGCAATTTGAAAGCGCCTCTCTGCAATCATCACATTGAATGAATAACAAATGGCATGAAGCATTTGCACAATTGACATGTGTATCACAGGGCTTACCACATACATGACAATTAGATAAAATATCAGACGTAATTCTCTCCCCTAATCGTTCATCAAAGACAAAATTTTTCCCAATAAAATGATTCTCAAGACTTTTCTCGCGTACATTATTGATGTAATGGATAATGCCTCCTTCCAGATGAAATACATTTTTAAAGCCATTGTGCAGCATCCAAGCACTTGCTTTTTCACAACGAATTCCACCTGTGCAATACATGATGATATTTTTGTCTTTGTCTTCCTTGAACATATCGGCTGCCATAGGCAATTGTTCTCTGAATGTATCGCTTGGTATTTCTATTGCATTTTTAAAATGACCAACTTCATATTCATAATGATTTCTCATGTCAATTACCATGGTGTTGGGATTTTTAACCATTTCATTGAACATAGCAGCATCTACATACCTTCCTTTGTTTTGCATTGAAAATGTAGGATCCGTGATACCGTCAGCAACGATATGCTTTCTCACTTTGATATCCAATACATAGAATGAATTTCTATTTTCATCGACTGCTTTGTTCAACCGAAGCTGATTCATTGCAGGCTCTTCATAAATGAAGTCACGAAGGTTTTCAAGTTGATCATCAGGACAACTGATCTGTGCATTGATCCCCTCATGTGCAACATAAATTCTTCCAAAAACATTAAAAGATTGAAGTTTTTTGTACCATGTATTTCGGAAAATCTCAGGTTCTGAAATAGGAAAATAACAATAAAACGAAATGGTAGTTCTTGGTGTTGTATCTTGAATAGCTCGCTCTTTGAGCTCTTTTCTGGATACACGATTGTGTAAAGTTGCCATAAAATGATTTTAATCCTTTGGTAAAGACCCTGGTTGCATGCCAGGCAAAATCTTACATGACAAAGTTAATAGAATGAGCGGAAAATACCTTAGGGTTTAAATAAAAGCGCAAGAGACCTACCTGTCAATGCTGAAATTCCTGCACAGAGACCTCCAAGTAAACCAGTCAATAAAACCAACAACAGAGGTTCTTCTCTCTTGATGATTAACACAGCTACTCGTTTAGCTAAAATATGTTCGTTGGCAACACTTATGTAGAAAGAAAAAAGGCCCCAAAAAAGTGCAACGCCAATAAACACAGACAGAAAACTAAAGAATCTTTTTTGTGGTATGAAATATCCAATCAGCAGGCCTATAACCATGATTGACCACCAAGGAAGAAACAATCCAACAGCATACGATAAAACTGCACTCGTAATTAAAGAAACAAAAAATTTCATATTTAAAAAGTTTATAAAGCCGGGCTAAAACTCATTTTCCATTTTACTTGCTCAGATGAAATGTCTTCATGGTGCATATAAAAAATGGAATAATACTCACCTTTTGCCCATGTGTCAATAAAGTTATCATAGAATCTACTTCCGGGATTTCCACTTTGACCACCGGGATACACTGCATAGGCATGGATAGGTTGCGTCATTTCAATTACCATTCTCCAACTAGGTCCATGGTCATGTTGTGTTGCATTGATGATGCCATTTCCTCCTCCATTCATGATACCTGATCTTGCAAAGGGCATGGCATTGTTCTTCAATAAATGATACACCGTAGTATTCTTATACTTTGCCCACTCCAGCTTATTATTTTTTTTGAGATCATTCAATTGAACAGTAGCTTTTTTTAATGCATCAGTAACTTGAAAATATAAATCCTCCACTTGTGCCGTATTTCGGTCATCAATAAACTTAAAAGCACTGTCTTTTGTCAATGCTTCCAGCAATACAAATTTTTCAGGTTTGACAAGTGGAATGTTGGATTGATGTAAATCATCAAAGAAAATATTGTTGTATAATGAATCCCACCAATGAACAAAACAGGTAACACCTATTTCCTGTGGATCATTCATCAAATTCCATTGTTCAACTTGATCTAGATAAGATTTTTCATCTGCATTTAATGCTTGACGATTCACATACTTACTTAAAATGGGTCTGGCCAATTCTGCAAAAACATTGTAGTTATTATTTTGAAGTTTCATCATGTCACCTGTAGTGATATTTGACATGCTCTCCAGCATTTTATTGATGGTGATGGCCCTATACACCTCATAGCTTCCTGGAATAAAATATGGATACGTGGAATCAGCGGGACGTTGATTGGCGCTGCTTAAGAAACCGCTAAGAGGATTTACACTGTGCGGGTTTTCTTCCATCGGAATATATCCTTTCCACATGTAGCTGCTGTCCTCACCTGGCATCACGAACAACCCTTGCCCTTTCCACCGCAGTGGGAAGGTTGCTTGCTGCCAAAGCGCAATATCGCCAGCCTGTGAAGCAAAAATCATGTTTTGCCCTGGTACATTGAAAAAACTAATCGCATGATGGTAGTCTTCATAATTTTTAGCTCGATTGAGCAAAAGCCACATTTTTAAAATGTTTGAAGTATCATGGGCTACCCACCGAAGTGCATATGCCTTTTCATTGGTAAGTTCATTCTTAAAACTTTTATCATAGGCAACAGGTCCAAATATGGTATAGGCTACTGTATCAAACACTTCCTTTTGACCTTTTACTTTTATTTTTTCAACTCTTTGATCTGCATTTTTCCATGCACCATTGAACCAGTAAGATGATTTGGTTTCATCTTTAAACTTGATTTCATAATAATCCTTCACATCTCTCCCTGCATTGGTAAAACCGAACGCAATACTATCATTAAAGCCAATAACAACTCCAGGAAGTCCTGGGAAGGAAACACCATAAGAGTTGTATTGATCGGTATGTAATTGTATTTCAAACCAAATAGAAGGCAGAGACAAGGATAGATGTGGGTCATTGCTGAGAATGGGTTTTCCACTTTTGGTTTTTGCTCCACTGACAGCCCAATTATTGCTTCCATTGGAAGGATTGGGTTTAAAATCTGAAGAAATTTGAATTTGATCCTTTCGATTAAAATAAATTGAATCTGCTGAAGCTGGAGGTAAAATGTCTGCAAGAGGTTTTGGATAAACAGTTCCTTTGGCAATCACAGGATACAGTGAATCTGCCAGTTCAGGATATAAAAGCTTGAAATTATCTTCACCCAACACTTTCAATGCATTGGTATATTCAAAATCCTTGTCGTAACCTGCAAGTGTATACGTCATCTGCTTTGAAAACAAAGCAGATTTAAAATTGCTCCATTTTTCTGGCACATATCCAAGCAATTTGTATTCAATCGGCAATTGACCTTTATTGAGTGATGAAATATAGGCATTGACTCCATTGGTATAGGCATCTAAAGCTGCCTTCGTAGAATCATCTTTCTCCATGGCAGCCAACGCATTTTCAGCAGCATACACCATTCCAATTCTGCGTTGATTTCGATCATATTGGATCGCCTTCTCTCCTACAAATTCACTCAATCGTCCTGCAGCAGCAAATGTTTGAAATTCCATTTGCCAAAGCCTAAATTTTGCATGCAAATATCCTTGAACAAAATATGCATCGTTTTCTTTCTCTGCAAAGATGTGTGGCACCAGTCTTTCATCTAGATATACATCCACCTTCCCATTTATCCCATTTAACTTAAGATCTGATGTATAATCATAAGAGGTTGATTCTGCATTTTGCCAAATCCCCTCTTGAACACTTAAAAATTCGCCCAATGCTACAGGTAATACATCCCTGGTTCCTAATACATAAAACAGTCCTGCATTAATTAAAAGACTTAAAGAAAAAATAAAATATTTCATATGAAGGTTGAATACAATAAAGTTAATCAAAAAACTGGTGGATGAAAATAAATATCAATCGCAGCCTATGCTTGAAAGTCCGCTTATTTTATAATACGCTGTATCAAATTATTATGAGAAATGTGCAATCTCACCAGAGAAATCGAGGAAAGGAAACCTCTTTGAAAGATCCATCGCTAATGCCCTACTCTTTTCGGTGAATTTTACATGTTCCAAAGAACCAGGATGCAGGGGGCGATGTTTTACTGCTTGAAGCAGCTGATTGATTTCTTTCATTGCTTCCTGTGACTTTCCTTCAATGGATGACTCAACAAATTTTTCCCAAACATATTGGGTGGCTTGATAATTGGGATGAACCAAATCTTCTGCATAAAAACGATAATCCCTTAAATCATCTACAATAAGTTCATATGCAGGAAAATAATCGACCGTTGGGAAGATTTCTTGAATAAGATCAATGGCATGAAACAAAGCTGCCTTGCTCCTATTGTTTTCTATAAATCCATCCCGTAAATGTCTGACAGGACTCACTGTGAAGATGATGCGTAATTTTTTATTGAATGTCTGTAACTCCTCGATAGTGTTGATCAATCGAGCGGATATCTGTTCTGGCTTTAATAGGAATCTTGTGAAATGAGATGAAGGAAGCTTATGGCAATTGGCAACCGTTTCATTTTTTTCGTTTTGGTATACAAAACCCGAACCTAATGTAATGAAAAGACAATCTGCTGTTTTAAGGAATTCATGCGCCAGCTGAATACTTTTGTTCATTTCAAGTATGGCCACTTCTTTGTCTTGATGACTAAAGTGTGAATGAAAGTCCCAATGATGCCACAAAGATTGATGCTGAAACATTTGATCAGCAGTTACATGCTCTCCCCGAATATAGGTTTCAACACTATTTGAAATACTGATAGGATTGAACAGAATCCCATGTGGATTCTGCATTGTGTTGAATTTATGCATCTGAAGCTTATCATGCAAATGAGTTGTAAAGCAAGATCCTATTAAAAAAATCTTATCTGCAAGAGTAATCTTTTGCTGAAAAGATGGAGGTGTAAAATCGAGATGAAAATCAATCGGCATAAAATCTAACTCATTCGTTGTTTTGAAGCTTCAAAAAGAATGATTCCAGTTGCAACACCTACATTAAATGAATCAAAATCTCCTTGCATTGGAATGGTAAACTTAACATCCACTGCTTTACTGATGTAGGGTTGAATTCCTTTGTCTTCACTTCCCATCACTATACAAGATGGTTTATGAAAGTCAACATCCATCAACTTTATAGACTTTTTCATTTCAGCGCTACATACTTGAATCCCATTAAGGTGCAACGTATCAACTGCCTTTAGCAAAGAAGAAACCCTTGAAACAAGTATTTTTTGCAATGCTCCTGCAGATGATTTTAAAGCTTCTTCATTGAATGCTCCAATACCCTTATCAGGAATGATCAAACATTGAGCACCACAGCACAATGATGTTCTTGCGATTGCACCTATGTTTCTTACATCTGTTATTCCATCTAACATCACAAAAAGAGGACTTTCACCACGAGCCACTACATGATCAATGACATCTTGTAATTCATGATATTGGATGATGCTGTTGATCCCAATAACACCCTGATGATTAGAACGTGTTATATAATTTAATTTTTCAACGGGTACAACATTGATGGGTATCTGAAGTCGTTGAGCCAAGATCTTGATTTCCTCAATGATATCGCCTGAAATATTTTTTTGAAGGAAAATTCTTTCGAGTTGTTGTCCATCTCTCAATGCTTCAACAACGGGTTGACGTCCTATTATATTGGTCGACTTTTTCATACATCCTGTTTATTCAACAACATCAATTTAAGCTTTAAAATTGCAGCAACGGTAATTGCATCGGTTATTTTGTGTTGATCGATCATTTGCAGTGCTTCATCAATGGTATGCACATGGACAGTAAATTTTTCTGTTTCTTCTGGTGTAGCAACTCCTTGTGTAAGGCCCTGTGCCAAGTACACAATAGATCGTTCATCTGAAACAGAATTGGAAAGATGCATATCCAATAAAACAGACCATTTGCTGGCAATTAAACCGGTCTCTTCCTTTAATTCTTTCTTGGCTGAATGCAAAGGATCTTCATGCAATGGCCCACCACCTTCAGGTATTTCAAGACTATATTCATTCAATACATACCTGAACTGTCGGACAAAATATATATTTCCCTTTTCATCTAAAGGAACGATTCCAATTGCGAGATTTTTAAAATGAACTTTCCCATAAATACCCGGGTTCCCCGAAGGATTGATGACCTGATCTTCACTCACTGTGATCCAAGGGTTGTCGTACTTTACTTCGCCTTTGATTTTTTCCCAATCATTTGACATAGGCATACCTAAAAATAATTAAACCCTCCAATATGAAGGGTTTAACTGAATGTTTTTATTGCTTGTTACTTGAGACCAAAAGCAGCTTTTACTTTTGATACATAATCTAATTTCTCCCAAGTAAACAATTCAACTTCGACTGTTTTCTTACCGCCACCTGGAGCATCAAATGTTTTTTTCACTATTTCATTTTTTCTACCCATGTGTCCGTATGCTGCAGTTTCTTGATATATCGGATTTCGAAGTTTAAGCCTGGTTTCGATTGCATATGGTCTCATATCAAAAAGAGCTTCTACTTTTTTGGCAATTTGACCATCAGACATTTTGACTTTAGAGGTACCATAGGTATCCACAAAAATACCCATTGGTTTCGCAACACCGATTGCATAAGATACCTGAACCAGCATCTCATCTGCTACCCCAGCTGCAACCATATTTTTGGCAATGTGACGTGCAGCATATGCAGCACTTCTATCAACCTTAGAAGGATCTTTACCACTGAAGGCACCACCACCATGTGCACCTTTTCCACCATAGGTGTCTACAATGATTTTTCTACCTGTCAATCCAGTATCGCCGTGTGGTCCACCGATTACAAATTTTCCAGTTGGATTGATATGATAAGTGATCTTGTCATTGAAGAGTTTTTGAACATCTTTCTTGCATTTGGCCTTTACTCTTGGCATTACAATGCTGATGACATCTTTCTTGATTCTATCCAACATTTGTTTGTCATTTTTAGAAAAATCATCGTGTTGAGTAGAAACTACCACTGCATCTATGCGAAGCGGTTTGTCATTGTCGTCATATTCTATTGTAACCTGACTTTTCGCATCAGGTCTTAAATAAGGCATTTTACTATTCTTTTCTCTTCTGATAGCTGCCAATTCAATCAAAATTTTATGTGCAAGATCCAATGCAAGCGGCATCAAATTTTCGGTCTCATTGGTTGCATATCCAAACATCATTCCCTGATCACCAGCACCTTGGTCTTCTTTCTTTTTTCTTTCAACACCTCTGTTGATATCAGCAGACTGCTCATGGATGGCAGAAAGAATACCGCACGAATTTGCTTCAAACATGTATTCGCTCTTTGTGTATCCTATTTTTGCAATTACATCACGGGCAATTTTTTGAACATCCAATGTAGCAGTAGATTTAACTTCACCTGCCAATACAACTTGTCCAGTTGTTACAAGCGTTTCACAAGCAACTTTCGACATAGGATCGAAAGCCATAAAATTATCAATCAAAGCATCTGAGATCTGATCAGCTACTTTATCAGGGTGTCCTTCAGAAACACTTTCAGAAGTGAATAAGTATGGCATGGTGATTTTTTTTGCAAATGTAAATATAAAATCAAAGCTTAGAGTATACTACTCTTAATTTCATGCGTTGTGTAGGATGACTACCTCCACCTAATGTGACCCCACCTCTACATAAATGATTGAGGTTAAAAGACACATTGAGGTCTTTATAATAGACATTGTAAGGTGCTGTCAAGCGAAAAGCAAGATTGGGGCTATTTCTTGTAATGATTCCCTGCAAATAGCGGGTAATATTCATTTCATACCTTGAAACGATGTTTCCCAAAGGATCAACCGTGAGTTTTTTCATTCCACCGAAAGTGGGGGGATCAAACGTTCCAGCGTTGAAGCCATCAGATACGAAGGGTATATAGTAATTGTTGGCAGAATCATAGGCCTCTAAATATAAAAAAGGAGGCGGAGTAAAGATTTCGGATCTTCTGGCGGGTGTAACAACCTCCTGCATTGACAATTCGGCTAAATGGATGATGACATTCCCTTTTTTCTTTTTGAATGCATCAATAGCTGGAAGTTTAATATTTGCATAGGTCCCTGGTGCAGTTTGAATGTATACCAAACTGTCCTTTTGTTTTTTAGTTATATATGAAGATGATTCGCTTCCCTCATATTTGCGGGTTATTTGGTTGATAGCTCCGCCTAATTTCAAATTATTAAACGTGAAGGTTTTGTATACCGTATCTCTTTTGCCGTCTTTCACATATTGATAATACAACCTCAAATTTGTGGTTGTATCGTCCATGTCAAAGGTCATCAATGAATTTGCTGAGTTCAGCTTTTGCGGCACCAATGCAAAACCCTTGTAATACTCTCTGAAAAGTGAATCGTTTTTCAAAGGGCTTTTCAAGCTGATGGTATCCCACGATAAAAGCACTTTACCAAATGAATTTTTGAGTGGAATTCTGAGTATATCTTTTGTTTTGTATGTTCTTAAATTAACAGAATCATCTAAAATAGACGGAGAGAATGTTATGGATGACATTAATTCGTCATATGATGCAGAAGCAGTAATAGGGTAAGAAGAGTCCGGTCTAATGAATTCGTTGACTCTGTATACATCAATGGTCTGAACTCCATTGGTATCACCAAATGTGTATTTCCATTTTAAACTAAGTACCACAGAATCAATATAAAGACTGTCTCTGGATGCTTGATATGTAAAAGGATATTCTGATGGTTTCAATTCATAATACATGGATGCTGTTGTCGATCCAAACATGGGATCATTGGCAAGATGCCCTAACACAAACTCTCCTATAGCTCCAGAATAGGTTCTAGTCATTTTTGGAAGCAATGAATCTGGAGTATAAAAATTTTCGACAGATACACTTAACGTGGTATCGAATGTGTTGACATTATCGATGTCTGGAAGTAAATCTGCACCAATATCTGTATTTTTCACCTTAGTGCATCCAATAACAGCAGCTAGCATTAAAATGGGAAGCAAACCTTTCAACAAACGCATTAAACTCACTTGGATATTTTTTTCCTGTTTGGTTATATCACTTGTTTGCAAGGTCGCTATACAATTGTAAATACTCTGTTAAATCAGAACCTTCATTGTAGGGGATCACTTTTTTCCCTTTGACCTTGGCAAACGCCTCCGTAAGTTTCTTGTCAACATCAGCATCACCAAAAGAGATGGCATCAGCGAATGATGCACCGCCTTTGAACATAGCTATATTGCTGGCTTCCTTAAACGGTTCTATATCTTTTTCTTTGATAGCAGTACTGATAAGACACTGTTTAATAAAGTCGGAACCTAACTTTTGTTTGAAAGTAGTTTGACCCAACGTGAAGATTACTTTGCTGTTGCTGAAAACAGGTTCCTTCTTGTAAGCAGTTTTTAAAAACATGGGAATAAGTCCTGTCATCCATCCACTGCAATGAATAATATCAGGAGGCCATCCAAATTTCTTAACTGTTTCAAGTGCTCCTTTACAGAAGAAGATTGTCCTCATGCCATTATCGTCATACCATTCTTCTTGCTCATCGTTGAAGACGAATTTTCGCTTGAACATGTCTTCATTATCTAAAAAATAAACCTGAAGACGTGCATTGGGTAGCGAAGCAACTTTGATCTGAAGAGGGAAATCGTCATTTTCAATGGAAATGTTGATACCTGAAAGCCTCACTACTTCGTGCAATCTGTGACGACGCTCATTGATGGTACCAAACCTGGGCATGATACATCTAACCTCAAACCCTGTATCATTTGCTTTTATTGCCAATTTGTTTACTATTTCTGAGAATGCAGTCAGCTCCAAATAAGGTGACATCTCATTGGCAATAAATAATATTCTCTTTTTACTAACCATGTAAAGGTTTTATGGGAACATTTTAAATGAGTGCAAAGATATGAAAAATATACTAATTGGGG
>CAYFLQ010000015.1:10849-14123 GCA_964344065.1 uncultured Sphingobacterium sp.
AATCTGCATACAAACAAAAGATTCTCAATCGATTGAATAACATAATGATTAACTTCGGATACAATATTTGCCAATGTTTCAAAGAGTGAAAACCATCGCTAAGTTCTTGCTCTTCCTTTCCCTGGGAATGTTTCTGTTGTGGTTGACAACCAAATCATTTGGTGAAAAAGAAATACAACAGCTAAAAGATTTGATCACACATGCTGATGTAACGGTAGTATTTATTTGTTCATTGACACTCCTATTCAGCCATTTTATACGTGCGTTAAGATGGAAAATGATGATCGATCCTTTGGGAATCAAACCAAAAGCCAGCAATGTGTTTTTTGCAGTGTTAGCTGGATATTTTTTCAATCTATTGTTTCCAAGACTGGGAGAAGTCATGAAATGCACCTTATTAAGCAAATATGAAAAACTGCATGTCGACAAACTCATCGGTACTATGGTAGCTGAAAGATTGGTTGATTTGCTATGCCTGATCATTGTCATTTTGATGACAATACTTACACAACTCGACTTGGTCGGAAATTATGCTGCTGAACTTACTACTTCCATGAAGTCTAAGTTTCATTTCAGCCAAACTACTTGGATGACCTTGCTGATTGCAATCGTCCTTATCACTATCCTTGTGTTTAAACTTGTTAGTGCTTCCAAAAACCATCCAAAGATGGTAAGGTTAAAGGCAATCGTGAAAGGAATGATTGAAGGTCTGTTAAGCATCAATAAAGTACACAACGTGCCATTATATATTTTTTATACAATATCCATATGGTTTTGTTATTTAGCCAGTATTCGGATCGGATTTTATGCAATGGAACATTTATCCATCTTAGGATGGGTGCCATCCTTGAGTGTACTCACCTTTGGAAGTTTTGCAATGATTGCAACACAAGGTGGCATCGGCGCATACCAATTGGCAGTCCAAAAGACACTCTTGCTGTATGACATAGATGCTGTAAATGGACTTGCATTTGGCTGGTTACTTTGGCTTGTACAAACCGTTATTCTATTTATCATAGGACCTATTTCTGTTTTAAGTATGTATCTATTGAATAAAAAGAAATCGATTTGATACCTTAAAAGTTTGATAAAATTTCCAAATCAGCCTTCAAAAGCAATGATCATCTTTACGAATAATTAAATTGCCTTCGAATCGAACAATATGAAACCAATCATCAACATTACGATCTTTATTTTAGGAATAACAACTGTTGTTAATGCCCAACAATATTACAAAGGTTGGCATATGGGAGACCTTGACTCTAATCATGTCTATGGAACCAGTGTGGAGAAGACGTATAAAGAAATCATTCAACAAACAAAGCCCAGAAAAAAAATAACCGTTGCAGTCATTGACTCAGGTATCGATACAACCCATGAAGATTTGAAAACCATTATCTGGACAAATAAAAAAGAAATCCCAAACAATGGAATAGATGATGACAAAAATGGATACATCGATGATGTGCACGGATGGAATTTCATAGGGGGAAAAGATGGAAGAAACGTTGGTAAAGACAGTTATGAAGGAGCAAGAATTTACTATAAACTGAAAAAAATATTTGGAACAGACAGTGTTGATGAAAAATCACTAGACCCTGTAAAGACAGAACAATACAAATTATATAAAAAGGTATCCTTGCAATTAGAAAGTCAAGCCAAAGAAGCCTCTATGTATGTAATGATTCTGAAAGACATCATTGCTAAAATACCTGCCGCAGACAGTGTGCTTCGAATGGCAATGGCAAAAAAAGATTATACTGGAGAAGAACTGGAGAAATTCAAGAGCAATGATCTTGCCATCAGCAAAGCGAGGGCAACCATGTTGGGACTGTTTCAACAAACAAGACAAATGGAAAACACCAACACCAACCTCATTGCAGAATTGTTGCAGTTTTATGATGGAGAGAAATCAAAAATGGAGGCAATAGAAAAAGAACCCCCACATTACAGAGATGATATTGTAAAAGATAATTACGACAACATACAGGACAAATATTATGGAAACAATGATGTCATGGGAACAGATGCATCCCATGGAACACATGTTTCAGGAATTATTGCAGCTATTCGCAATAATCAAAAAGGAATTGATGGAATTGCAAATAACGTTGAAATCATGCCTATCAGAACGGTGCCAGATGGTGATGAACACGATAAAGACATTGCCAATGCCATCAGATATGCAGTCGACAATGGTGCTGCTGTTATCAACATGAGTTTTGGCAAAAGTTTTTCTCCTGAAAAGAAATGGGTAGACGATGCAGTAAAATATGCGGAATCAAAAGGAGTTTTGTTGGTGCATGCTGCTGGAAATGATTCAAAAAATATAGATACGGAAGACAACTTTCCTTCCAACAATGTTAACAACGACACCACCAAAGTATTTTCTAACTGGATCACAGTCGGAGCCAGTGGTGCATTATCAAATGAAATAGCTGCTTCATTTTCCAACTACGGCAAAAGGGAAGTACATGTTTTTGCACCTGGAGTAAAAATATATTCAACTATACCTGGTGGAAATACATATGGCGATAAAGATGGTACCAGTATGGCTGCGCCAGTAGTTTCTGGTATTGCAGCATTGTTGCTTTCTTATTATCCTGAATTATCTCCCAGACAACTGATTGATATATTAACAACATCATCAAAAAAAATAGATGCCATCATCACAAAACCAGGGACAGAAGATCAAAAAATTTCCTTCAATGAATTGTCAAAAACAGGTGGGATTGTAAATGCTTACGAAGCAATGAAATTGGCTTCAAAAACAAAGGGAGAAAGAAAACCAGTTCCTACTCCCCCTTTGAAAAAGAAATGATATTTAAGCTGATTTTCTTACCAGTAGACCCTGACTGATCATATCAGACACTACTTGAGATGTTTCGTTGATGTATATATCTTTTGACAGATTATTGATCCACTGTTTTCTTCTTTCATATTTATCTTGATCAGCAGATAATTTTATACTGTCAGATGGTAGAAAATCAACGTTGAGCTTGGTTAAATTCTTTGCGGCATCATCTATTTTTTTGAATGATTCGCGAATTTGTTTTTGCTCAGCTCTGTATTTTACCAAATTCATGGAATACAACTTCTCGTTCATTTTAGCTGTCCAATCGGAAGACTCTTTGATGGCAGAAAAAATAGGGCTACCCGCTACCCTCTCCATACTTTTTTGCTTCACCATATTGGATTCATAGTTAGGTCCAAACATGGGATAATTGGCTTTTTGAATCTCATCCCAAGGCAATGCATCTGGATTGTCTTTTTC
>CAYFLQ010000016.1:0-13956 GCA_964344065.1 uncultured Sphingobacterium sp.
CATGCTTGATCACTTCAATATTGTGATCTATTGCTTGCTTTCTTACATGTTTATCTACATGTTGCAATGAACCAAATTTATAAGAATGAGGCTGGTTTACTTGATCTTGAAATGTATTTGAATTCACTGCATCAAACCGAAGCCCTAATGAATGTGCCTGTTGCTTTATAGCATTATAATCTTTGGGAATATCCCATGGTATATGCAATGATATAGCTCCACTCGATTTGTTTAAAGCATGTAATAAGCCAACATCCTCTAATTTTTCTTCTAATGTACCAGGTTCCCCACCTCCAGAAAATCTTGCAAACCTTGTTCCACCAGTACCCAAGGCCCAACTTGGAATTGCTACATTAAATGCCATCAATTTTTGAATGATAGATTCAATGTTGTTTACTTCTGCATTGATAAAATCAAATTTTCGTTGATGTGATGCAAGTAATGTTTCGTTGTGCGCTTGAATGGAATCATTGGAAATTCTCATGATGTAATCAGTTTTTGAAATTATCTGACAAATGCTGCAGCAATACCTCCATCTACGTTTAAAATGTTACCAGTAGATTTATTCAACAACCCACTCACATAGGCAAAACAAGCATTGGCTATGTCTTCTGGCAAAATGATCTCGTCCAGCAACGTTCTACTTGCATAATATGCTGGAAGTTCTTCCACTTTTATTCCGTAAGCTTTTGCACGGCCCTCAGCCCAGCCTCCACTCCAAATGTTACTTCCCGCAATCACTGCATCAGGGTTGACTACATTCACACGAATTTTATCTTTACCTAATTCAGCAGCATTTAATCTTGCCAAATGCAATTGTGCAGCTTTGGCTGAACCATAGCCTGCATTGTTGGGCCCGCTTACCAATGCATTCTTGCTCACAATATTTAATACATCGCCACCAAACCCTTGTTGGCGCATGACCTCAATTCCTTTTTGTGTCACAAGGAATTGTCCTTTTACAAGAATATCATACAAAAGATTCCAGTCTTCTGATGTATGACCTTCGATGGACTTTGAAATAGAAATACCTGCATTGTTCACTACTATATCTAATCCACCAAAAGAAAGTGCGGCATGAAGTACCGCATTATTAATGGCATGGCTATCAGTAACATCCATCTGAACTTGAGCAATCTGATCTTTACCAAAAAGATTTACAAATTCATCATATGCATCCTTCAATCGATCTTGGTTATTATCATTCAATACGATACAAGCACCTTCCTCAGCAAATTTTTTAGCAATAGCTTTTCCAATTCCACCTCCACTGCCGGTTACCAAAGCCACTCGTCCACTCAATGGTTTGGGCTTTGGCATTCTTTGAAGTTTTGCTTCTTCCAATAACCAGTATTCAATATTGAAAGCCTCTTGCCTTGGCAGTGAAACATATGATGATATGGCTTCAGCTCCTTTCATCACATTGATGGCATTGATGTAAAATTCTGATGCTACCCTTGCAGTCTGTTTGTCTTTTGCAAAAGTAAACATACCAACACCTGGATAAAGAACTACAACCGGATTAGGATCCCGTAACGCTGGGCTATTGGGATGTTTACATGAATTGTAGTAATTCGAATACATATTACGATACTCTTCAAACAGAGGAGCTAATTGTTGTTTGATAGCATTTGTATCCGTCAAAGATTCATCTGGTGAAAGATTCAATACCAGTGGGGAAATTTTTGTTCGCAGAAAATGATCCGGACAACTGGTTCCCATCGGAGCTAGGCGGGACAAATCATTTGAATTGATGAACTCAAGCACTCGTTCGTCATCTGTGAAGTGTCCAATCATTTTTTGATGCGAGGAAGTGAGTCCACGTAAGATTGGTGCAAGCAACGCAGCTTGGTGTTTTCTCTCACTGTCAGGCAAAGACTGAATGGCGGAACCTCCAAAAACTTTCCCTTTTTTTTGAATATTACTTTCTATATAAATTGAACATTTTTCAATAACCTGGAGTGTGTTGATATAACTTTCATATGCGGTATCTCCCCAAGTGAACAACCCGTGGGAGCCAAGCATGATTCCTTTGATACCAGGATTTTCTTCTAAACAACTTTTCAGTTTTAGCCCCAGGTCAAACCCTGGTCTTTGCCAATCGACCCATCCAATGGTGCCTTCAAATAATTCATGGGTGATTTTTTTACCATCCTTTGAAGCTGCAATAGCAATAGCTGCATCAGGATGAAGATGATCTATATGTTTGAATGGAAGCAGTCCGTGTAAAGGAGTATCAATTGAAGGAGCTTTGGATTGCAAATCAAAAATGCAATGATTAAACAACTCCACCATTTCATCTTCATGTTCAACTCCTCTGTAAACATGTTGCAAGCTGTGTAATCTATCGACATACAATGCAGCCAATCCATTTCGTTTCATGGTTCCCAAATCGCCACCACTTCCTTTCACCCACATGACTTCAACTTCTTTTCCAGTCAGTGGATCTTTTGCAAAGGTCTTGCACGAAGTATTTCCACCACCATAATTTGTAAGTCGAAGATCAGCACCCAATAGATTAGAACGATAGACAAGCAAAGCCACTTCATCCCCCTTTAACGCTTCAGCCTTGGCGTCATCCCACAAATAGCTTACATGTTTGAACATATGCGTTGAATTCATATATTATAATTCAGGTATTTTCATTTTAATGAGTTCCCATATCCAACAATGATGACCGATGTAAGAATGCAAACTATTCCAATTCCAATTGTCCATTTTGTTTTAGCTCCTGTGCCATTCCATTCTTTCAATAAAATACCCCAAATATTTGCGACTAAAATAATAAACGCCATGTGAAGAATCCAGGAACTTGCGCCATTGCCCAATCGACTCTCACCCATTCCATAAAAAAAGAATTGCAGAAACCAAATAGTTCCAGCCATTGCTGAGAAAATATAATTCCATTTTAATGGAGTGGATTTATTGGTATAATCTTTAAAGGTTTTATTTCTGGCATTGAGCATCATACACCAAATAAGATTGGTTGTTAATCCACCCCATAACAGAACAATATAAATGACATTGTTCTGATACAGGAATTCGGTTGTTGCTGTTGGATTTGCAGCCTTCCAAATTTCATTTGCTTTTTCAGCCATGGGCGTACCTGCTTCTATTCCGTAATTAAAACAGGCGCTTAAAATCCCAGAGAGTGTGCAAACAAGAAGACCTTTGACGAGATTAAATTCTTTGACAGATTCTTTTTTCTTTTCTTCAGATAATTCTTTTTCTTTTAAGATTCCAGCTCTACCACAAATAACAATTCCGATAAGACAAAGAAAAATACCTACTAGAACGATTCTTCCCCAATCAGTTGAAATAAGATCTGAAATAGTTGTTTTTCCTGCTGTTGGAACAACGTTATAATAGATTGATGGTACCAATGCTCCAAATGCAGATGTAAATCCGAGCAGTACTGAATTACCAAGTGACATTCCGAGATAGCGCATACCAAGTCCGTATGTTAATCCTCCTATTCCCCATAATATTCCCCAGAAGAATGTCCATCCCAATACAGATGCATCCGTTGAGGAAATGATTTCATTGAAATGTGGGATGGTAAGCCATGCAGCAATGGGGGGAACAATCAACCAAGAGAACAAGCCGCCGACAATCCAATAGCTTTCCCATGACCATCCTTTTACTTTATTATAAGGAACATAAAAACTACCGGATGCAAAGCCACCGATAAAATGAAAAATGATTCCAAAAATGATTTGCATGAGTGATGAATTATTTTACTTTAACAACGATTGCAAGAGGTCATATCTTTTTGCAAATGGATCTTGTTTTGATTCACTTTTTACATCTATATACATCACAGGTGAAGGTTTAGCGGTTTTAGTTGAGGGCCAGTTTGGCACAGACTTCCCATTGGGATTTCCTGTTTTGATAAAATTGGAGAAGAAATCCTGCATGGTTGCAGAAACTTTATAATCATCATCAGTCCATGCATATACTTTGTTATAGTGGAGATTGCCCATGCAATATTCGATCTCCGCAGAGTGTACTGCACCTTTGGGGATAGGTGGTTTAGGAGCACCAGTGTTTCTTTGAACACCTCCAGCCAAGCCTGCAACAGCATCCCCCATTTCAGGAGTCATTGGAGGTCGGGGTCTGGTGTAATAATATCGATAGACAGGTTGACCATTTCCGGTTTTTTCATGCATATCGGCCCATCTCCAGGTACTAAAGCTGATGAATCGATCGCCTGCCAATTCTCTTGCTACTTGTTCAACATCATCATCAGAACCAGGTACATATAATTTTAAGATAGCATCGCTTTGTTCGCCGTATATTTTTTTTACTGCATTGATAAAATTCTGGACAGTGAATGATTCTCTACCCATGATAGCTCTTGCACCAGATTCTTCAGAATTCCATCCCACCAGCAATGGTACCATAGCCTGTTCACCAGCTTTAAAAATTGAAAGAGGATCTTTTGGAAAGAAATAGCCATCAAGTGTTGTTGGAAATCTGAATGCACCATGTTTTGTGGCTGCATTCAAAATAGAATCAGAAGAAAGTTTTCTAAGATCAGACAATGATGTTGCTCCTGTTTTTTTTGCAAATTCCAATCCATTTTTTTCAGCATCAACCAATGCAACGGGAGGAAGTGCTCCTAAAAGAGATCCACTTTCACCTATTGCTCCTGCAATGAGATTTTTTGATAGAGGAGAAACCATTTGTGCGCTGACTGATACAGATCCTGCTGATTCGCCCGCAATGGTAATTTTATTTGGATCACCTCCAAAAGCAGCAATATTTTCTTTGACCCACTTTAAAGAAGCAGCTTGATCCAGCAAACCGTAATTGCCAGAAGCTTGATGCGGAGATTCTTTGGTTAGTTCAGGATGTGCGAGAGATCCAAATACACCTAAACGGTAATTGACTGTTACCGTTACAATTCCTTTTTTGGCCATGCTTTCACCATCATATCTTCCTTCGGATCCATCACCTGCCACAAAGCCACCACCATAGAAATATACCAACACTGGAGCTTTACCTTTTATGGATGGAGACCATACGTTTAAGTAAAGACAATCTTCACTCATGCCATTTGATCTAAAATTCATGTCGCCAAAAATGGGAGCTTGCATAGCTCTTGGTCCAAATTTTTTAGCTTGAAGTACCCCGTCCCATTTTTTCAGTGGCTGAGGTTCTCTCCAACGAAAATCTCCCACAGGAGGAGCAGCAAATGGAATGCCCTTGAAGGAAATAATACCACTGGTTTCTTTAACCCCTTCCACAATACCGTAATTGGTTTTTGTTTGAGGATCCTTGGTTTGGCTTAGGAGTGTTCCCATTATGAAGAAGTTAATTGCGAGTAAAATCAAAGGCAGTGCTTTTTTCATTTGAATAGTTTGATCGTTGAATTTGATACCCAAAAGATACATCAAGTTTTATATGCCTGGAAAGATTAGGTGGCTTTGTTTAAATAAAAAAGGCCTCTAATGAGACCTTAGTAGCGAGATCGGGAGTTGAACCCGAGTCCGCCGCGGCGGATTTGATTCCGACATCAATGCTCCAATGTCTTGATAAAATCTCTACCCACTCCACTTTTCAACCATTTTTCATATGTCATAGCTTCCTTCTTGTCAGTAAAAACTTTTGAATATATCAATTTCCATGGTCGATATTTTGAAGTCCAATCGTGACCAAATTCATTGTGACTCTTTATCCTAAACTCTAAGTTGCTTGTGAAACCTGTATAATGTTTCTTGTACTGCTCGGTGTATAATATGTAAACTGTGAATGTCATAAAAAAAGGTCTCATGTGAGACCTTGGTAGCGAGATCGGGAGTTGAACCCGAGACCTTCGGGTTATGAATCCGACGCTCTAACCACCTGAGCTACCTCGCCAAATAGTGGGCAGCAAAATTAACCAATTAAGCGATTAATTCAAAATCAGAATTCAATCAAAAAAGTCAATCTGAAGCACTGATTTCAATTCATTATTCATTGAATTATTGGCTCACAGTTAGTACCTTCGCTGCCGTAAAAAATACCTTATGGCAGCAAAAATAAAAGTACTGAATCCAGTCGTGGAACTGGATGGCGATGAGATGACAAGGATCATCTGGAAATTCATCAAGGACAAACTGATCCTCCCCTACTTGGATCTAGACATTAAGTATTATGACCTTGGAGTTGAATACCGTGATGAAACCAATGACCAGGTTACCATCGATGCTGCAAATGCCATCAAACAATATGGAGTTGGCATCAAATGTGCAACCATTACACCAGATGAGGCTCGAGTGAAAGAGTTCAACCTAAAACAAATGTGGAAGAGCCCTAATGGCACCATCAGAAATATTCTTGATGGAACGGTTTTTCGTGAACCCATTGTCATCAAAAACATTCCAAGACTGGTTACCAATTGGGATAGTCCAATCATTGTTGGTCGTCATGCATTTGGTGATCAATACCGTGCGACAGATTTTACTGTTCCTGGAAAAGGTAAACTCACCATCAAGTTTGAAGGGGAAGATGGACAAGTAATTGAACATGAAGTATACCAATTCAAAGGTGCTGGTGTTGCATTAAGCATGTACAATACGGATGAAAGCATCAAAGGATTTGCACGCAGCTGTTTCAATATGGCTCTTCAGAAAGGTTGGCCTTTGTACATGAGTACAAAGAATACCATCCTTAAAAAATATGATGGTCGTTTCAAGGATATCTTTCAAGAAATCTATGAGAATGAATTCAAACAATCTTTTGAAGCTGCAGGTATCATTTATGAACATCGCTTGATAGACGACATGGTTGCGAGTGCGTTGAAGTGGAATGGAAAGTTTGTATGGGCATGCAAAAACTATGATGGTGATGTGCAGAGCGATACGGTAGCACAGGGATTTGGCTCATTGGGATTGATGACATCTGTACTTGTTACTCCCGATGGGAAAACCATGGAATCTGAAGCAGCTCATGGTACTGTAACACGCCACTATCGTGATCATCAAAAAGGAAAACCAACAAGCACTAACCCTATTGCATCTATTTTTGCTTGGACAAGAGGTTTGGCATTTAGAGGCAAGCTCGATAACAATCAAGATCTGATCAAATTTGCTGATGCATTGGAAGCAGTTTGCATAGAAACCGTTGAGGAAGGCAAAATGACCAAAGATCTTGCAGTATGTATACATGGTAATAAAGTAAACCATGGGGAACATTATCTGTACACTGAAGAATTCCTCGATGCAATTGATGTTAATTTGAAAAAGAAAATGGGGATATAATTCCTGCAACTTTATAATAAAAAAGTCCTGATCAATTGATCGGGACTTTTTTATTTATTACACCAAATTAAAATTTGAGCTACATACGTTGGCCAATTATTTAGAATCGCACGTCTCTAACTTGTGGACCACCAGGACCACCCATATTGGATGAAGGTTGTTGACCTTTGTATTTATTGAATCTATAGATGAACGTCATCATGAAATACCTGGTAAGGCGATTGACCCTGGTATCGACGATATTATTACCGTTGACAGTTCTTGCAATTGCTTTGTTTTGATTCAAAATATCAAATCCTGAAATTCTGAAAATACCATTTTTCTTTTTGAACAAGGTCTTCTCAAAATTCGCATTCAATAACGCAATATTTTGATTTACGGAAGATGACAACCCTCTGTTGATGATATACTCCAAATCATGTCTAAATACCCAGCCGCCAGGAAAATCTATCCTTGAGTTGTTTGTGATGGTCCAGCTATGATAATTGACATTAGGTTGACCGCTCAAAGTATAACGAGTTCTATTCACACCATATCTTCCACCCAAATCAAACTCCAACCAGTCTTTCCAATTGAATTCCATTTTACCGCCTTGTGCAAACAACAAGGTTCTTGCAAAATTTTGTACGTTATCAATCAATGTAATATTGTTGTTATACGCAGCAGTTCCATTGAATGAAAGGATGTACGTTCTGTTATTCCATGGTTTGCTGAAATTATAGAAACCACTTGCAGAATACGCTCCATTTACATTGTCGTATGTAGTAAGCTGGCTACCATTGTTGCCAACACGAATCGTGTTGTTAACAATTTGGTTGTGTGTGAAATTAAAGTTAGAACCAATAAAAAATGTCTGACCAGTAAGGAAATTTAAATTATTAAATGAAAGGCTGAAAATATGCGCCAATTCAGGCTTCAACAAAGGATTACCTTGGGTTTGGTATTGCGGATTGGATACATCCTTTACAGGTTGCAATTGACTGAATGATGGCTGATTCGCATTGCCATTGTAAAAGAAACGCAAGGTTTTATTTCTAGTAAAGTTATATGCAAAGTTTGCTGATGGCAACAGGTTCAAGCGTTTGATGGGCGTATACGCACTGTCTTTTGTAATGGAATATCCTCTTTGGTATACAGGTTGAGTACTTGCCCCAAATGTATAATTGTACTTTTTGCGGGTTGTTCTAATATTTGCACCCATTCGCTGGCGAATGAAATCAGTTTCATATGCATTGCTCAGAATAGTTGAGAACACCGGATTTCCCAGTGCATCATATACATAGGTTGCACGGTCATTGTTTACATATGATTGACTGTAAGAATAAATCAAATCAAGGTATCTGCCCTGCATAATGGGCTCAGAATAATTGAACCTGATATTGAAATTGTCAGATTGATTGTTGGTATTGACATTTTGTTTTAAGATGGTACTATCGACACTGCTGAGTAAATAATTTTTAGTTACGTTGTTTTTATTGCTCTCCCCGTCAGTTGTATTGTATCCCCCAGTTATATTAACAGATAGGTTTCTACCTCGCTTCTGAAATTTGTGATTAAAAATCAGATTTCCATTGAAACTTGGTGTATTTGATTTTGAAAAATCATTGTTTCTACCACGACTGGTTGTATCGATATCATTTTTCAAATAATCAAAAACAGTTGCGGTAGTAGAATTTGATTCTCTTGCAAAAAACTCAGGAATGAATTTAACGTAATTGAAAGAATCGATATTCCACTCAAAGTTCAATGAAGCGCGATGTGTGTACACATTTGAAGTGGAGTTGACAATCTGGTGGTTCAAGAATTTTGTATTCTGAAAGAAATTCTGTGAAGCAATGTCTCTTTCAATTTCAGTTTTGCGGGAAGAATAACTATAGTTGCCATATACTGATCCCTTTTTACTTTCAAAATCATTTCTGAAATTGGCCCCAATTGAATTGGTGGTACTCAGCCCTTCTTGTCCGCCAATTCCTCCCTGATTATTTCCTCCAATCATTACCTGAAAACCTCTGCCACCGCCACCTTGACCTCCAAAACCACCTCCACCGCTGCCATTGAAATCAAATGTATTTGAGTTGTTATTGTTTGCTCCTCCAAATACTGAAAGCTGTTTGTTGTTATTAAATACGTTGATGTTGGTGGAAGCTGCATATCTATCGTTTGTTCCAGCACCCACAGAAGTTCTGCTAAACACACCTTTATTTCTATCTTTTTTCAATTGCAAATTGATAACTTTATCTGGCTCACCATCTTTGATACCAGAAGCATTGGCTAAATCGCCATAATCATCCACTACTTGCACTTTGTCAATCATATCAGCAGAAAGTTGCTGAGTGGCTGCTTTTGGATCACCGCTGAAAAAGTCTTTTCCATTTACGCGAACTTTGGTAACAGTTTTACCCTGAGCTGTAATGGTTCCATTCTTATCAACTTCAATACCTGGCATCTTTTTCAATAGATCCTCTACCATTGCATTGGGCTTCAACCGGAAAGAATCAGCTTTGTATTCTACTGTGTCCTCTTTTACAATCACAGGAGGAACAGATACTACAATCTCTTGCAAAGAACTATAGGAAGGACGTAATTTGATATCATCCAGCTTAAGCACTTCCTCATCGGTCGGGATGGTGTATGCTTTTAGGGTAGTTCCGTAACCCAGGCTTGAAATCATCAGCACAAACTTTCTCTCTGGAATACCTTTGACAAGGAAAAATCCGACGTTGTTGGTCAGGGTTTTGATGGTATCCTTTCCCCCAGCAATATATACACCTACCGTTGCCCTTGAAATAGGGTTACCCAGGGTGTCTACCAACCTTCCATTGACTTGAAATCCCTCTTGGGCTATAGCCCCAAAACTTGTTAATAAAACAATAAACAGTGCGTAAATTCCTCTTTTCATACAATTATGTTCGCGAATTGGATGACAAAGGTAATGCTTTGCCTTCGGTGACCCCCTCCTTTCAGCATAAATGAACTAAATTTGACCCCTTAGAAAGAACTGAAGGTTATGTTTACATTTTTATCGAAGATTTTGGGAGGCAGCAAGTCGGAAAAAGACGTAAAACTCATTTATCCGATGGTTGAGAAAATTAATGCTCATTTTTCATCATATGCATCTCTGACAAATGACCAATTGAGGTCAAAAACCCTTGATTTCAGGACTCGGATCAAAGAGCATCTGAAGAATATAGATCAGTCTATTTCAGACCTTAATCAGCAAGCAGAAAATCTGCCTGTTGAAGACATATTAGGCAAAGACAATATCTATAAAGAAGTGGATGAGTTGAAGAAAAAGAGGGATGGGCAGATTGAAGAAATTTTACAGGAACTCTTACCTGAGGCTTTTGCAGTGGTGAAAGAGGCAGGACGCAGGTTCAAAGAAAATGATGAATTGGTTTCAACTGCAACCGTGTTGGATCGCGAACTGAGTGTTAAAAAAGACTATGTGATCATCCGTGAAAACGAATCAGTTTTCAAAACAAGTTGGATGGCTGCTGGGAATATGGTGAACTGGAACATGGTTCACTATGATGTTCAGCTTATAGGTGGTGCGGTGCTTCATCAGGGAAAAATTTCTGAAATGGCTACAGGCGAGGGAAAAACGTTGGTATCGACCCTGCCAGCCTATTTAAATGCATTAGCAGGTGAAGGAGTACACATTGTAACAGTAAACGACTATTTGGCGAAACGCGACTCAGAATGGAATGGAACGTTGTTTGAATGGTTAGGACTCACAGTGGATTGTATAGACAAACATCAGCCGCATTCTGATGCAAGAAGAAAAGCATATCAGGCCGACATCACTTACGGAACCAATAATGAATTTGGCTTTGATTATTTAAGAGATAACATGGTGCATTCTCCTGATGAAATGGTTCAAAGGAAACATCATTTTGCGATGGTGGATGAAGTGGACAGTGTTTTAATTGATGATGCAAGAACACCCTTGATCATTTCAGGTCCAGTTGCAAAAGGAGACGATCAACAATATCATATCCACAGACCTCGTATTCAACAATTGGTTGAAGTACAAAAACAAATTGTATCCAAATCATTGTTGGACGCAAAAAAATTAATCGCAGAAGGCAAAGATGGTCCACAAGATGGTGGCCTACATTTGATGCGTGCATACAGGGGATTACCAAAAAATTCAGCGCTGATTAAATTTTTGAGTGAGCCTGGCATCAAAGTCAAACTTCAGCGAGCAGAAAATTATTATTTGGCAGAGCAACAAAAACAAATGCCTGTAGTAGACGAAGAATTGTTTTTTCACATTGATGAAAAAAGCAATCAGGTTGAATTAACGGATAAGGGATTGCTTTATATCACTAAATCCGGTGAAGACCCTAACTTTTTTGTATTGCCTGATCTATCCATTGAATTGGCTGAAATAGAAAAAAGCACTTCATCAGTTGATGAAAAAATCAATAAGAAAGAAAGTCTTCTTCAAGAATATGCTCAGAAGGCAGACCGCATTCATACCATACAACAATTGCTAAAAGCATTCACGCTGTTTGAAAAAGATGTTGAATATGTGGTGCTTGATGGACTGGTAAAAATTGTAGATGAACAGACCGGAAGAATCATGGAGGGCAGGCGTTACAGCGATGGCTTGCACCAGGCAATTGAAGCAAAAGAGAACGTAAAAATTGAGGCAGCTACCCAAACCTATGCAACTGTAACGCTACAAAACTATTTCCGCATGTATCACAAGCTTGCGGGTATGACTGGTACTGCAGAAACGGAGGCAGCGGAGTTTTGGAATATTTATAAACTCGATGTTGTTTCCATCCCCACCAATCTTTCACTCATCAGGAAAGATCAAGAAGATTTGGTGTACAAAACCAAGCGAGAAAAGTTCAAGGCTGTTATTGATGAAGTGGAGCAACTCAGAAATGCTGGAAGACCCATCCTTGTGGGTACCACATCAGTTGAAGTTTCTGAATTATTATCTAGAATGCTCCAACAAAAAAAGATTCCACATAATGTACTCAATGCAAAACAACATGCAAGAGAAGCACAGGTTGTTGCTGAGGCAGGCTTGGCTGGAAATGTAACCATTGCTACCAACATGGCGGGTCGTGGTACTGACATCAAGCTGGGACCTGGCGTTAAAGAAGCAGGTGGACTTGCTATCATAGGCACTGAACGACATGAAAGCAGACGTGTTGATAGGCAATTAAGGGGTCGTGCAGGAAGACAAGGAGATCCAGGTTCTTCACAATTCTATGTATCACTTGAAGATGATCTCATGAGAATGTTTGGCAGCGATCGTATTGCATCGCTCATGGATAGAATGGGATACAAAGAAGGAGAAGTAATCCAACACAGCATGATTACTAAGAGCATCGAAAGAGCTCAGAAAAAAGTGGAAGAAAACAACTTTGGCATTCGCAAAAGGCTTTTGGAATACGACGATGTCATGAACAAACAAAGAAGTGTTGTATATGGTAAAAGACAACATGCTTTGTTTGGAGAACGACTGGCACTTGATTTAGACAATTCATTCTATGCAGTTGCATCAAATTTGATTCAGCAATATGCAGGCACTTCCGACTTTGATGGGTTCAGCTTGAATGTAATCATGCAATTGGGAGTTAATACTGCTATCACCTCTACTGAGCTTGAGAAATCAGATATAGGCACATTGAGCGAGCAACTGTACCAAGAAGCTATTCAACATTATCAATTCAGAAAACAGAATATTGCGAAACAATCTCTCCCTGTTTTCCAAAATGTTAAGCTCACTCAAGGTAGCCATGTTGTAAATGTGTTTGTTCCTTTTACTGATGGTAAAAAAACCATCAATGTCTTAACCAACCTAGATAAGACAATACAAAGCAAAGGATCTGAATTGTTGTCTTCATTAGAAAAATCGATCACGTTAACGATCATTGATGACAGCTGGAAAGAACATTTGAGAGCAATGGATGATTTGAAACAAAGTGTTCAAACAGCAGTGTATGAACAAAAAGACCCATTGGTTATTTATAAACAATCTGCATTTGAATTGTTCTCCAACATGGATGCAGAGGTGAATAAAGAAGTTGTCTCTTTCCTATGTCATGCTGCATTGCCAGTCGAAAACAATGGCAATACAGTACGTGAAGGAAGGGAATCCAAAACAGACATGAGTAAAATGCGGGAGCGCAAGGATGAATTTTCATCAGCACCTGCATCTGGTTCTATAGAAGGGGGCAATGAATATCACGACCCCTCTCAATCAGTGAAGTCAGAACCTGTGAAAGTTGGTCCTAAAGTGGGACGAAATGATCCTTGTCCTTGCGGCAGCGGCAAAAAATACAAAGCCTGCCATGGCAGAGATCAGGAATAAATCGTGCACTGTACAATGATGAATACATGTTAAAAGAAAAAATTGAACAGCTAGCAAAAGACAACTTTGAAACGTACCGAAACGTGCGACATCATTTGCATGCGCATCCGGAATTGAGCTATAAAGAATTCAACACATCAGCTTTCATTCAGCAACATTTAAAGGACTTGAACATTTCTTTTCAAGTAATGGCAGGAACAGGTGTAGTTGCATTGATCGAAGGGAAAAAATCCAACAGAGTCATTGCATTGAGAGCAGACATTGACGCATTGCCTATTCAAGAACAAAATAATGTGGAATATGCATCTACAGTGCCTGGTGTAATGCATGCCTGTGGACACGATGTGCACACATCTATATTACTTGGTGCTGCAAAGA
>CAYFLQ010000017.1:0-13597 GCA_964344065.1 uncultured Sphingobacterium sp.
GAATTGATGAAAGCTCTCCAAGTAGAAGCCCTGCCTACTTTCATTCTTTACAAAAATGGTAAAGAAATAAAAAGAAAACAGGGCCTCGTAAGTCGTGAAGAATTCAACGACTGGATAAAGTAATCTATTTTTTTGCTTTTTGCATAGCATTCTGAGATGGTCCTCCACCACGTGGTGCACCTGGTCCACTCATGCCTGCATTTGCTTTGAACAACTGGAACTTGCTTGGCATCTCTTTCACTGGCCATTTTCCATTTGATTCATCGATATCAGCAGTTTCCTTCATGGGATCCAACTGAATGGATTTAACTTCTTTGTTTTTGACAAAAACTTTTGAAACGGTATTTTCATTCAACCGCCAAATCGTTACTGGAATCCGATCAACTTCTTTGGTTCCATCAGTAAATGTCCATTCTACAATGATGGGCATCAGCATTCCACCTTTATTATTAAACGTAAGTTCATATAAATTTTTGTCCTGCCATTTTGCATAATTTTCTTTGTCTTTATTGGCATCCATTCTTTGCTGAGCCATTTCCTGATACATTTTAACATCTGCGTTTCTATTATAATAATAGAAATCTCTGAGGGTAGTATCGCGATCCGTATAAAAACTGATTTTTTTCTCATCGCGGTTTCTCATTTTGCTGATGGTTTCAAATTCAGATGACTTCAAACTTGCCATATTTTTTTCAGCATCCAACTTGAACCATTTTACACTGTCCAATGAGATGTCTACTGGATCAGTTCCATAGTACCATCCTCTCCAGAACCAATCCAAATCGATAGCGCTTGCATCTTCCATGGTTCTAAATAAATCATAAGGAGTGGGATGTTTGAAAGCCCAACGTCTTGCATATTCTTTGAATGCATAGTCAAAGAGTTCTCTTCCCATGATGGTTTCACGCAAAATGTTTAAACCTGTTGCTGCTTTTGCATATGCATTTGAACCAACATTTGCAACATTGTCTCCCTTGGTCATGATAGGCTCCAGCAAATCTTTGGGCAAGCGCATATAATCAGTGATCAAGTGGGCAGGCCCTCTTCTTGATGGATAGTTATTATCAAATTCCTGTTCAGTTAAAAATTGAACAAACGTATTCAACCCTTCATCCATCCACCAATATTGGCGCTCATCAGAATTGATGATCATAGGGAAAAAGTTATGTCCAACTTCATGAATGATTACACCAATTGCTCCATACTTGGTTGCTTCACTATATGTACCATCTTTTTCAGCTCTTCCGTAATTCATTGCAATCATTGGATACTCCATGCCAATGGATGCTTCCACAGAAATGGCAACTGGGTATGGATATGGTGTGGTAAACTTTGAATACGTATTGATGGTATGATACACCGCCTTTGTTGAATATTTTCTGTATATAGGATATGCTTCTTTTCCATAATAACTCATACACATCACTTTCTTACCTTCCACATCTGTGCTCATAGCATCCCATACCAATCGGCGTGAAGTATTAAATGCAAAATCCCTCACATTGATTGCCTCATATGTCCAGGTTTTCTTTTTGGTTGACTTATCTTTTGCATTTTCTATAGCTTCTTCTAACGTTACAACCTCCACTGGCTCTTTTGACAATTGTGCTTTCTGCCAACGATCTAATTGAGCAGGCGTAAGTACCGCAGCATAATTTTTACATTCACCGGTTGCAGCAACCACATGATCTTCTGGCACTGTAATATTCACTTTGAAATTTCCAAAGGTGAGCGCAAACTCTGCACCACCAGTAAATTGCAAGTGTTGCCAACCTTGAAAGTCGCTGTAGACCGCCATTCTGGGATACCATTGTGTAATGGAATACAGGTTGTTGTCATCATCTGCAAAATGCTCATATCCACCTCGACCATACCGTGTGAGCTTGTCAGGTATTTTATAATTCCAACTTGCCTTAAAAATAAATTTCTGTCCGGGCTTCAAGGGAATGGGTAGCTCAACCCGCATCATGGTTTGATTCACGATATATTTCAAGGCATTTCCTGCTGCATCTGTGAGTGAAGTAATATTTACACCATATCCTTTTAAATGCTCAGCTGGATTCATCTGTCTCAATTGCAAATCCGTCATGCCATCTCTCATGGTCGATGGCTTATCGTAATTGTTGTTGCTATTGGGGTGATGAAAGTTTTCATCGACTTGAATCCATATATAGGAAAGCACATCAGGTGAATTGTTGAAATACGTAACTGTTTCAGAACCGGTCAACAGATTTTCAGCCTCATTGATATCTACATTGATCTCATAATCTGCCCGCTGCTGCCAGTATTTTGGACCAGGCGCACCACTTGCCGTACGATATTCATTCGGATCCTGCATCAAATAATCAAGCTGCTCAAAGCGATTGCCGTGATTAGAGCCTGCATTTCTCAATGGCTGTGCATGAATCGACACAACACTGATTAACGATACTAATAAGAGTAATTGAACATGTCTCATAATGGAGATTTAAAAGTTAAAACGGATATCTTTCTATGGTAAGTTTTAATGCCAATCCTAATATCAATGATGAAAAAGCAATTACCCATTCTCTGTTATTGAAAATCTTAGAAGCCACTGCCAACACACCTAAAACGAGCACCAACAATACTACGAAAATTTGACCGAATTCCAATCCAACATTGAAAGCAAAAAGACTCCAAACAACAGACTGGTCTTTGGCAATCAAAAATCGTATTGTATTCGCATACCCTAATCCGTGTACGAGTCCAAAAAACAATGCCAGCATGTACTGGAGCTTGCTGGTGGATTGTGCTTGAGATTGTTTTCGAAGATTCACTAAAGATGAAATTAGAATGGTACAGGGAATGGCAAACTCCACCAATTGATCATCTAACCGAACAATATCCATACCCCCTAAAAACAATGTAATGGCATGTCCAACTGTAAATGCTGTAACCAACACCAACACCTGACGCCAATGCTTGAATTGATACACTACTGAGAGTGCAGCAATAAAATATAAGTGATCCAGGGCATCCCAACTTAAGATGTGATGCCATCCCAAGGTGAAATAATATTTAAAATCTAAAAGGTGCATGATTGTAAAATAAATCTGACTTTTGTAAGGTATGAAATACTTGAAAATATTGATTGCTTGCTTGATGATTGTTGGAGCACTCTCATTCAAGCATCCTTTTTTTGTATCTGTAACCGAAGTCGAATACAGCAGTAAAACAAAAGAATTGGGTCTTTCGATTAAAGTATATCCAGACGATTTAGAGGAAACATTGAGAAAATTTGATGGCAAAAAATATGATGTATTGCAAGGTGACAAAAAACAAATTGGTCAGGTCTTAGAACAGTATATAAAAAAACACCTCAGCATAAAGCTCAACGGAACAGCCAAAGCATATCAATTTTTAGGATATGAAGTTGATAAAGAATCCATATGGATGTATGGAAACATCACACAACAGATAGGAGTCAAATCAATTGAAATAAACTCTGACATCATGTATGAGTACAAGCCAGAGCAAACAAATATTCTGCATATTAAAATAGATGACAAGAGAGAAAGTTTCAGGTTAACAAGACCTGAAACAAAAGCGATCTTAAGAAAATAATTATTTGGATGCATTGGCAACTGCAATCGCTCTGATGGTTTCATCAGCAAACGCCGCAAATGCATCGGCTGTAATTCCACTGTCACCAATAATCGCAGGAATTCCTTTATCTCCGCCTTCGCGGATGCTTTGGACAAGTGGAATTTGACCCAAAAAATTTAAGTCCAACTGATCTGCCAAATGCTTTCCACCATCTTTTCCGAAAACATAATACTTGTTATTGGGTAATTCTTCAGGTGTAAACCATGCCATGTTTTCAACCAATCCAATGATAGGTACTTTCATTTGTGTTTGGTTGAACATGGCGATTGCTTTTTTAGCATCTGCCAAAGCAACTTCTTGAGGAGTTGTTACAACCACTACACCCGTAACAGGTATGGTTTGCACCAATGTCAAATGAATATCTCCTGTTCCAGGTGGCATATCAATTACCAAATAATCTAACTCACCCCAATGAACATCCGTCACAAATTGTTTGATGGCACTGCTTGCCATTGGTCCTCTCCATACTACAGCACTTTTTTCATCCACCAACAACCCTATGCTGATCAATTTTATTCCATGTTGCTCGAGGGGAAGGATTTTGTCTTTTCCTTCAATGCTTTCCATGAATGGCCGTTGGCCTCTTACTCCAAACATGATGGGAACACTTGGACCATAGATATCTGCATCCATCAAACCCACTTTAGCACCTTGCTTTGCAAGTGCCAATGCCAGGTTAGCAGATACGGTGGATTTACCCACTCCACCTTTACCACTTACAACTGCAATGATATTTTTGACTCCAGGGAGTACTGCAGACAAATCGACCCTCAAAGAACTTGTATTAGAGGTAAAATTGACAACCACCTCTAACCCTTCATCAACCTTTTCATGGATTGCCTTCTCACAATTTCTGCGAATCACTTCTTTCAATGGGCAAGCGGGTGTTGTAAGCACAATGGTGAACTCAACGCATCCTTCACTGAGCTTGATATCTTTAACCATTTGAAGCGTTACCAGATCTTTCTTTAAATCTGGCTCTTCAACCGTAGACAATGCCTTCAAAATCGCTTCCGTTCCCATATATGCAAAATGTTAAAATGAAAAGAAATACAAAAATAACCAATCATTTGCTACTTTTTTTATGGAAAAGAAACAGTTATTTTGCAGGGATGATGCCAATGAAAAAGTGCCTGATTATTTTCTGTATACTACTCGGACTCCTTCCCTTTGGGGCAAAGGCTCAATTTGAAACTTTTAGGGATTCTGTGGTGCAATTATATGGCGTAGTCATGACAGCAGACAGCCTCAGAGGGCTACCTGCGGTCAGCATCATTGTAAAAGGTACAGGCAGAGGCACCCTCACCAATAATCAAGGTGTATTTTCTATTGTTGCATTGAAAGGAGATGAAATTGAATTCAGTTGCATTGGCTTCAAAAACAAAATCACCAAAATCCCTACAGGTCTGGAAGGAAATCAATTCAGTATCATACAATTGATGATCAACGATACAGCATACTTGCCTGCTGCAATTATTAAACCAAGACCAACGCGTGAGCAATTTGAAAGAGATTTTGTTTCCACAGATGTGCCGGATGATAACATTGAAATCGCTAGAAAAAATACTGATATCACCACAAGAAGAATCTTGATGCGATCACTTCCGAACGATGGTCGAGAGGCCATCAATTTGAGCCTTGCAAAAGGTGCCCAAAAATATTACTACTCAGGCCAAGCTCCTCCTGTAAACATATTCAACCCATTTGCATGGGGTGAGTTCATCAGAAGTTGGAAGAGAGGAGATTACAAGAAAAAATAAATTTTCAAATTTGTCACCAAAGCCTGTTACTATTTTTTGTGGATCCAAAAGTGGAAACAATGCCCAATTTGAAGCTGCTGCAGCGGAGCTTGGAAAAACATTAGCGGAAAGAGGTTTTGATTTGATATATGGCGGTGGTGCAAAAGGAATGATGGGTGCCGTAGCAAACAGCGCATTGGCAGCAGGTGGAAATGTTACGGGCATCATCCCTCAGATACTCATCGAGTGGGAAAGACAACACCAATCGCTAACCCATGTAATCATAACCAAAGACATGCACGAGAGAAAAAAAATGTTGTATGAAAAAGGTTTAGCTGGAATTGTTTTACCAGGTGGATTTGGAACCTTAGATGAAATGTTTGAAATGCTCACTTGGAATCAATTGAGCATTCACAACAAAAGAATTTATATCCTCAATACAGCAGGATTTTATGATCATTTGATCCTACATTTAGAGCATCTCATTGAAAAGGATTTTTTATATGAACCTTTATGGGAGCGCATTCACGCATTTAGCAGCCCATTGGATCTTGTGAATGCATTAGAAAATAATTTATCCAATACTTAATCAAATATTTTCCCGGCATTCAAAATATTGTTGGGATCAAATGCTTTTTTGATTTCTTTCATCAATCGAAAATGAATGGGATCCATGACAACATCCATGTAACCTTTCTGTATGAGACCAATGCCATGCTCTCCACTGATGGTTCCTCCCAATTTTTTTACTTCTATAAACAATGCACGCAAAATATCATTCATCTCATCATTTTCATAGCTATTGGGAATACCAGGTTTGTTCAATCTGATATGCAAGTTTCCATCACCTGCATGCCCATAACAAACAGCTGTAAATCCATGTTTTTTTCCAAGCTCTTTTACAGCTCTTATCAATTCAGGCAGCAGTGCCCTGGGAACAACGGTATCTTCTTCAATGGTATACCCTTTGGTTTTCACAACTTCCGCAACGCGACGCCTTAACTTCCACAACTCATTTTTTTGTTGATGATCCTCTGCAAAATAAATTTCACCACAGTCATATGTTAGCAACAACTCTCCGATGGACTCCATTTCACTCATCAAAGTGTCGAGATGATTCCCATCTACTTCAATGATTAAGTGTGCGGCGGTATCAGGTGTAATTGGAACAGATGTAGATCCAACCTCTTCACTGACAATCATCAATGCGTCAATTTCCATTAGTTCCAAAGCAGAAGGTGTATACCCTGCTCGAAATATAGCACTCACTGCTTCGCTGGCTTTTTCCAACGAACGAAAGGGAACCAACATCAACAAATCATACTTGGGTAATGGAATCAGTTTCAATACAATTTTTGTAACGATTCCCAATGTTCCTTCACTGCCTACCATCAATTGAGTAAGGTTATAGCCAGTAGAATTCTTTAATACATTGGCGCCTGTCCAAATAATTTCACCCGTTGGCAAAACCACCTGAAGATTGAGCACATAATCCCGAACAACACCATATTTAACTGCTTTAGGGCCACCACTGTTCTCAGCTATATTTCCACCGATGAAACAAGAACCTTTGCTAGATGGATCCGGTGGATAGAACAAACCTTTCTCTTTTACTGCATGTTGAAGGACTTCAGTAATCACTCCTGGCTCTGTAGTTACTTGTAAATTTTTTTCGTCGATTTCAATGATTTTGTTCAGTCGATCAGTAGCAAGCAAGACACCCCCCAAATGCGGAAGTGCCCCACCACTCAAGCCAGTGCCTGCACCTCTTGGCGTAACAGGAAGATTAAATTCATTACAAATGACGAGTATTTCACTTATTTCTTCTGGTGTTGAAGGCCTAAGTGCAACCTGTGGCAAATAGAATAGTTCTTCCGTCTCATCATGTCCGTAAGGCTGAAGCAATGCTTGATCCATGATAACATATGCATCACCGACAATAGACTTGAACTTCTTAATAATATCTTGACTGATCGAACCCTGCATGCAAAGATTGATTTAGCACGAATTTCGGAAATAGAGTTGAAAAGCAGCAGGATTTAATTTTTGAATACAGGACAAAAACTTTGTCGATCTGCATACATCAATGTATACAATCCATTGTATTGCATATACATTTCTGTAGCACCCATGCCATTGTTGAAATTTTTTAATGAAGAGGTTGTGGCATCGTAGGTAAAACTAAATCTGAAACTACCCCACTGGTAGCCCACCATCGGAATAACCGCATCACCAGGTCGCATATAAGCCCCAATGATGAGTTGTTGCTGACCATTTCCGCTGACATTATAGTTGAGATGCATACCTCCAACAAATTCAGAGGCTTTTGCTTGATGGGTATAATAGATACCTGGAGAAATGATTACTTGCTCATTTGGCTTGATAACAGCATCAGCAAAATAAATGAAGCGTGGCTTTACAATGTTATCATTGTTAGGGGTAACGGAAAAGAAAGATTCAACTGGTTTATTGAGGTGATGTGCACTCGCACCTAAATGGAAATAAATATTTTCTGATGGGAAGAGTGCATAATTCAATCCAGTTTGGATATCAAGATAATTAACTGAGTTGTTTACAAGTATCTCATTGGTTGGTCCATTAAAAAACTTTCCATCCCACATATCTCCAAACTGCAGATTGGAAGCATTGATTCTTTTGCTTGCATATCCCAGATTAAAACCTGCAGATAAAAGACTGCTCGAACCAAGCATTTGATGGTATGCGAGAGAAGCATATGCTTTGGTTGATCTTAGATTGCCAGATCCTGCTACATCCTGCAGTATCAATCCGCCCAAACCAAACCATCCGGAAGGTATCAGATTTTGGAGCACTTGAAAATCTCCATAAATACTCATGGTTTTATATGGAACAGGTATGGATGCCCACTGCTCGCGGTAATGTGCGCCCAATCTGTAATCAGATGTTGGAAGAAAACCGGTATTTGCCGGATTGGTTGATAATGGCGTATTAAAAAATTGAGAAAAATGAAGGTCTTGTGCATGCAAATCCACTTTCAAAAAAACTGAAAGCAGTACCATAAAATATATCTTGATTAATCTAACCATTATCTTATCAATGTAATATCACCTTTTTTTATTGCTGAAGTTCCATCACTGAATTCTACAACCAATGTATATGCATATGCATCCATTGGTTGAGGTGCCCCTTTGAAATTTTTACCATCCCATCCTGTTAATGGATTAAATGTTTGGAAAACCAGTTCACCATATCGGTTGAATATTTTCAAATCCATTTTTGAAATTCCAAATCCACGCACATAATATTTATCATTTTTCCCATCCCCATTGGGTGTAAATGCATTGGGCATTTCTACCTGAGATCGCACGGTTGAATTTACAATATCAGTTGCAGTATCTGTACACTGAAACTGATTATAGGCAATCAGCAAAACCTTGTTTGCAGCAGTTGCTCTGTATAAATATGTTGGATCTGTTTCGCCTGAAACAACTCCATCACCAAACAACCATTTATATGGTATAGTTGCGTCTGCACCTTTGGAAAGGTTCGTAAAAGACACAGGCGTGTTCTCCTGTGCAGGTTTAGGACTGTATGTAAATTGAGCCAGTGGGCTTGAAACAACATTGACTGTGAAATTTGCAGTATCCTTTGTTTTGCACAAATTTGGATCAGTTGCAATCAATTGAACATTGAAAGTACCTGCAGTTTTAAATAGATGCGACACATTGCTTGTAGTAGCCTTAGTATTATCATCTCCGAAAGTCCACTCATACGTCTGCCCACCACTGCCTTTGAATAAGATAGGCTTGTTGGTATATCTTGGATTTAAACAGACAGTATTGGATGCAGTAATAACTGCTTTCGTGTTAAAAGTGATGTTTAAGATGCTATCATATGCATCTTGAACATTACAATATTTAGCATCTAACAACTTGAGAGAGATTTTATACGCACCATCAGAAGGAAACACATGACTGATTGGATCGGTATTTCTAATCACTTTTTGAGAATTATCTCCAAAAGACCACTCAAAAGAAGTTGGACCAAATGTTCCACCTTGTTCAGGTATTGAATTGTTAGTGAAAACGAAATTTCTGGAATTACAATCAGGTCGAGTAACTGTAAACTTTAGATCTACTTTATTAAGCCCTACGCTGATTTTTACATACTGTGTATCAATGGGCCCACAGGATCTTGAAGGATCTTTTGTAATCAATCGTACATTGTAAACTCCGGGATTTTTAAATGTGTTTTTTGCATTGATGCCTGTTGCTGTATTTCCATCATTGAAATCCCATTCAAAGGTTTTACCCATTCCAATGGTATCAGTAAAATCGACAGTAAATGGTGCACATCCAGATATTTTGTAGGGCGTATTATCTGCATAGGTTCTGATACCAGCTTTGATTCCAGATAATTCAAAGTCAATTTTTACTGCAAATAAATTACATCCTGTAGATCCGTTTGCTCTTGCAACCGAATTGGGTAAACTTAAATTTGTATACGCATATGTAACGGGATCTCTGAATTGTTGAGAATTACATGCATTGTTTCCAAAACAGTTTGCACAGATGGCTTGATAAATCACTCCATTCTTGTCAAACCGGGAAGTACCTCCATCCACATGATCTGCTTCACCACCCTGCTGACCATACAAAGTTCCATACAACTGAGCCTGTGCATCTTTCTGTAGTACAAAAAAATAAAAATCTTTGTTGTCAAAATTATTTTGCGGTTTCAGCAAACCTTTAGACGATACAGGTAAAAAGCGATTGTTGATGTTCGTGCTACAAAATCCTGCTACACTCCATGCTGATACATATACATTCTCACATCTGTCTACTAAAAATGCAACAGGAGAAATGGTTGGTTCATTGTATGAAATTCCAAATACAGTTGAATATACATAGTCACTCAAGTCGGGCTGCAATTTGGATATGAACTGTTTCGAACCTGGGTTTTTATATACTGCGTTTGCCGTTATCCGCCAATTGCCAAATGTTACACCAAGCACATAAGGGAATCCAGCGTTGTCAAACTGCACACCATATATGTAATCATCCAAATTGGTGCCTAAAAATGATCCGCGAATCCATTTCCCATTCTCATCAAACACAGCAACAAATCCATCTACTCCACCACTTTGACTTGCACTCAACACTCCGGAAGTACTAGCAGGAAAGTTTTTACTCATGCTGGCACCTGTAACATATATATTCTTTGTGAGAGGGTCCTGCGCAAGTGAAATAGCTGCATCATCAGCATTGCCTCCCAAATAGGTACTGAATACAATATTACTCAGTGTTGGATCAAATTTCATGAGCACTCCATCTTGCAATCCATTTGCAATATTTTGAAAAGCATTTTTTGTTATGAAATCTGTGGAATTGGTAGATGCGGCAATATAAATATTGTCAGATGGATCTACTATGACTTCACTTCTAGCATTATCACCATAAAAAAGGTGGACTCCATTTGTAGTGGTGGTTCTTTTTATATTTTCTCCATCGTTTCCAGTTCCACCTATTACAGCAGACCCAATCAAAGACGAACCATCTGCAGAGAGTTTGGTGACAAAAATATCAGTGTTTCCACCAGAACCAAATTTTTTCAAATATGGAAAATTAGCAGAAGTTGTTCGGCCAAGGACAACTGCTTCCCCATTGTTATTTACGTATATACTATGGGGATACTCATTGCCAATACCACCCAAATAGGTTGAATAGATTCTGGTACTTCCATCAGGAGAAAAGCGTGTCAAACCAATATCAACTCCAGTAACATCACCCGGATCATTTTTATCTGGCTGACCACCTTTGAAATCTTGTTGATATGCTCCAACTTCAGTTGCATAATTTGGTCCATATACAACACCTCCAGCGTACAGGCTTCCATCAGGACCAGGAGCTGCAGTAAATCCCCAGTTATTTGCCACACTGCCAGTAAAGGTAGCAAGCTGAACTACAGGATCAATGATGATATCTTCAGTTTCGCTGATACGTTTGATTTTATATTGAACCAGATTCCCATTTAATTGATAGGACGCCTCTACCTCTTTTTTTATACCATTGATGATCTGGTATGAATATGGAGATCGTTCTTTAATCTGCCCCAAAGATGTTTCAAGCATCAATTCACCCTCTTTTATATTCATGCTATTGACACCACGATAGTTCAATTTAATTTTTGATATGTCAGCACCAGGATGAACAATCAAATCGTATTTCAAAGATCCATTATCGGAATAATATCGAATATCAATGCCTTCATAAAGATTTTTCAGAACAACATTGTTATACCCTTGAACATTCTTTTTCCATTTGGCAGGATCATTTCCTATGAAATAATTTGAAATTTCACCAGACGGTTTTTCTGGCATGATTTCAGGAAATGGATTGGCGCCGATAAAATTTACTTTATAAGAATGAAGACGAATTTTCTCGGATTCTGCATTCGTTTCTTCCTGTGCGATGATTTTTACAGGTTCAACTTTGTTGATCAATGTATTGACCTTTTTATGTCCAATTACATTGGCAATATCATCGTTGTTGTAAAGAACAACAGTATATCCATTTCTTTCAATAAAAACAGCTCCACTTCCAATATTTCCTTTGAAAGCAAAATCTCCATCCCATTGTCCCTTGTTCTCAATAAAATCTATGGAATAAAAAGATTGAGCAATAAGGCCAGCATGTACAAAAAGAAAAAAAGCAATTGATATGGTTATATGCTTGAACACCTCCGTTAGACTTCTGATAAAATTAACGGTTTAAAACCTTAGAACATGTTAATAATCAGGATATTTTGCCCCATGGAGTTGCCGAGAAATCAGCCTGTAAATATAATTTCAAACCAGCATGTTCTGCATGCTTCATATCAGGATCAGCTCGCAGTAACTGATCGGCAGCTATCTTGGCTTTTTCAAGCAATTCCCTATCGCTGCTGATGTCAGCTAATTTGAAATTCATTGCACCACTTTGCCGGGTTCCCTGAATGTCACCAGGCCCTCTGAGCTCCAAGTCCTTTTCTGCAATTTTAAAACCGTCAGTCGTCTGACACATAATGGAGATCCTCTCTTTGGCATCTTTTCCAATATTGTTGCCTGTCAACAGAATACAAAAACTTTTTTCATTACCTCTGCCAACTCGTCCACGCAGCTGATGCAATTGACTCAACCCAAATTTTTCAGCACTCTCAATGATCATGACCGATGCATTTGGAACATTTACACCAACTTCAATAACAGTGGTGCTTACCATGATCTGTGTATCTCCTTTCACAAAACGTTGCATGTTGATTTCTTTTTGATCAACAGGCATTCTTCCATGCACCATGCTGATCCAATAGGTTGGTTCAGGAAACCAGGCTTTCACATTTTCAACTCCTCGCATCAAATCTTCGTATTGCAACTTTTCGCTTTCTTCAATCAAAGGAAAAATAAAATATACCTGACGTCCTTTTATAATTTCTGATTTTATAAAATCCATTACCTGCGGTCTTGCATCATCCAAACGATGAACAGTTGTAACAGGAGTTCTCCCTGGAGGCAACTCATCAATCACACTATAATCCAAATCACCATAGGCTGTCATGGCCAATGTTCTTGGTATGGGAGTAGCAGTCATTACCAACATATGTGGAGGAACGGCATTTTTCTTCCACAATTTTGCACGTTGAGCCACACCAAATTTATGTTGCTCATCAACAACAGCTAGTCCGAGGTTCTTGAATTTCACCACATCTTCAATCAATGCATGGGTTCCTACGACAATTTGAATAACTCCATCTTCAACACCTTTTAAAATTGATTTACGCTCAGCTGATTTAGTCGAGCCGGTTAATTGAGCAACGTTGATATTCAATGGCTTCAACAATCTTGAAAACTGTTCGAAATGTTGCCCTGAAAGAATTTCAGTCGGCGCCATGATACAAGACTGACAACCATTGTCAAGTGCAATCAGCATGGTCATCAATGCCACAATCGTTTTACCACTGCCTACATCTCCTTGCAACAAGCGATTCATTTGCGTTCCGCTTCCCATATCTTGACGAATTTCTTTCAATACCCGTTTTTGTGCACCCGTTAAAGGAAATGGCAGATGATCATGAAAAAAATTATTGAAGTATGTTCCAACTTTTGAAAATAAAATTCCTTTTGAATACCGATGCCTTGCTGTTCTCATCATCCCCCATCTAAGTTGGGAAATGAAAAGTTCTTCAAACTTTAAACGATGGACAGCCTCCGTGTACTG
>CAYFLQ010000018.1:0-1768 GCA_964344065.1 uncultured Sphingobacterium sp.
GATATATTTGCATCGCATCTTAAACTTCCTTCTTCCATGTTTCCATCACAAATACCGATCCATCTAACCAATTTTCTTATTTGAGTTAAATATGCAGCTGCCTCTTCTGCACAGTGTAGATCTGGTTCTGAAACGATTTCAATCAATGGCATTCCAGCCCTGTTAAAATCCAATAAAGTAAATTGATCATGTTGATCATGAATACTTTTTCCAGCATCTTCCTCTAAATGAATTCTGGTTAGTTTGATGTCTCTTTCGCCTACAGAAGTTTTTATATGTACAGTGCCCCCTACACAAATAGGAGTGGTATGCTGTGAAATCTGATATCCTTTTGGCAAATCAGCATAGTAATAATTTTTGCGAGCGAAATAATTATTCATGGAAATTTCAGATGCACAAACCAATCCCATTTTTATTGCGAGCTGAATTGCTTCTTTGTTCATCTTTGGCAACGTTCCTGGATGGCCCAGGGTAATAGGACTAACATGTTGATTTGGTAGTGCATCAAAATGTGTAGCATCAGATGAGAAAAGCTTGCTCGCGGTCTTTAACTGAGCATGTACTTCTAATCCAATAACGGCCTCATACTTATGCATGCAATGCATTTTTAACTGCAGTAATTGCCGACATCAATGCATCAGCATCTTGACCACCTGCAACTGCAAGTGATTTTTGACCTCCGCCTCCACCTTTGATGATTGTTGCCACTTCTTTTTTGACCAAGGCATTGGCATCCATGCCTGAGGATTTTTGCAATGCATCATTGATTCCTATGGCTATAGAAGGCTTCCCATCAATGATGGCACCAAGTGCAACCACTGCATTGTTATGAGCCATTCTTAATTCATTGCATATTTTTTTAAGTGAATCAACAGAATTGACATCCGCCTTAGCACCTAAAAATTGAATTTGATGAACCGATTCAAAGTGTGAAAGCAATTCACCTTTTAAGAAATTCAATAATTTGGATTCTGTAGATTCCAGCAGCTTTTTCAACATGGAAATTTCTTCCACTTGATGTTCTATAGATTTCAATAAATCCTTTGGATTTTTCAACGTTGCTGATATCTGTTTCAACAATTCCTGTTGCTGAGATAAATATGATTCTGCGGCCATTGAACAAACTGCTTCCATTCTTCTCACCCCAGCTGCTACACTCGATTCAGAAACGATCATGCAATGTCCCAATTCACCTGTATTCCCTACATGGGTGCCACCACACAATTCAATTGAATACGAAGGATCAATCGTTACTACCCTTACCTTATCACCATACTTTTCTCCAAACAAGGCCATAGCGCCAAGTTTCAATGCTTCTTCTTTTGGCATTTCACGTATTACAACAGGAATATTTTCTCTGATTTTCTGATTAACCAACTTAGCAACAGCAGCTATTTCTTCTTCACTCATCTTGGCAAAGTGAGAAAAATCAAATCTCATTCCCTGGTCATTTACCAGCGAACCTTTTTGGGCTACGTGCGGACCCAATACAGTTCTCAATGCAGCATGAATCAAATGAGTGAGTGTATGGTGCCTTGTGATTTCCTTTCTGCGATCAACATTCACTTCAGCAAGCACATCAGAAATCATTTCATCAGGAAGACTTTCAATGGAGTGAACAATCAAATCATTTTCTTTTTTGGTATTCAATACTTGAATAGTGTGATTGCCCATCTTAATCGTCCCAGTATCACCAACCTGTCCTCCACTTTCTGCATAAAAAGGTGTGCTTTGCAAAACAACTTGGAATGTATATTGCCCTTTTGCT
>CAYFLQ010000018.1:1778-13498 GCA_964344065.1 uncultured Sphingobacterium sp.
AATGCAGGTTGAGTATCTGATGACTTCTTTACTTCGGTCCAATCACTTGTATCAACACTTGCAGCAGATTTGCTTCGATTTTTTTGAACCTGCATTTCTTTTTCGAAACCTGCTTCATCCACCAGTATTCCCTTTTCTTGAGCAATCAATCTGGTTAAATCAAAAGGAAAGCCAAACGTATCATACAGTTCAAATGCAGCAGCACCTTCAATGAGATTAGTTGATGCAGATGCTTCAATAATATCATCCATTTTTTTAAGCCCTTTGCCCAAGGTTCTTAAAAATGTATCTTCTTCTTCCTTGACGACTTTACTCACAAATGCAAGCTGAGCGCGCAATTCAGAGAATACATCTTTGAACTGATCTGCGAGTCCGGGTAATAATTTATACAACAAAGGCTCCTTCACATCCAAATAAGAATAATAATATCTTACAGCTCTTCTCAATATTCTCCTGATTACATACCCTGCACCAGTATTGGATGGAAGTTGTCCGTCGGCAATCGTAAATGCTATGGCTCTGATGTGATCAGCCAACACCCTGAAAGCAATATCTTGTTTGCTGTCACCTGCAGTGTATTTCTTCCCAGAAATTTTTTCTGTTTCTTGGATAGAACCGGAAAAAATATCTGTTTCGTAATTAGAATCTTTACCCTGTAGTACTCTCACCAATCGTTCTAATCCCATTCCTGTGTCAACATGGGTAGATGCAAGGGGTTGCAATGAACCGTCTTTCATACGGTTATACTGAATAAATACATTGTTCCAAATTTCAATTACTTGTGGATGATCTTTGTTTACTAAAAGATGTCCAGGTAATTTTGCTCGCTCTTCATCTGATCTACAATCGACATGAATCTCACTGCAAGGGCCACATGGACCTGTATCGCCCATTTCCCAGAAATTATCTTTCTTATTTCCAAAGACAATGTGTTCTTCTGGAAGTAATTTTTTCCAAACACCTAGCGCAACAGATGATGGAGGTAAGTTTTCAGATGTATCACCTTCGAATACAGTTGCATACAAGCGCGACTTATCCATATTGAAAACTTCTGTCAACAATTCCCAACTCCACTCAATGGCTTCTTTTTTAAAGTAATCACCAAAGCTCCAATTGCCGAGCATTTCAAACATGGTATGGTGATAGGTATCTACCCCTACTTCTTCCAAATCATTGTGCTTACCACTTACGCGCAAACATTTTTGTGTGTCTGCTACCCTAGAATATGGAGCTTTCTTATTTCCAAGGAAATAGTCCTTGAACTGGTTCATACCAGCATTGGTAAAAAGCAGTGTTGGATCGTTCTTCAAAACGATGGGAGCTGATGGTACCACTTGGTGGCCCTTGCTCACAAAAAAATCTAAAAACTTCTTTCTAATCTCGGCAGATGTCATGCTTAACAGGTTATAAATCAGGGTCTAGGCACAATAGGTTATATTTGCGTGGACCCTAAGGCGCAAAAATACATCATTTCACAGATGGGCAGCTGATGAAGAAGATCAAATATTACTATAATACGCAGACCCTAAGGTATGAGAAGCAGGTTACACCGCTGAGAGTGACGTTGCTTAGAATTTTTGCCTTTATTTCAACGGCCATGGTTTCTGGCTTGATCATAGTGGCCATCGCTTTCAGATTCTTGGATTCCCCTAAGGAAAAACTCATGAAACTTCAATTGGAGAGGGCCGAATACCTGAACAATGTATACGCAAGTAGGTATAAAGAGATGGACGAGCGGCTCAGGCAACTGGAAAAAAGAGACAATGAAGTATATAGAACTGTTTTTGAAGCAACACCATTACCAGACAGTTTACGAGCAAGGCAGTTAGAAAGAAGAAAAGAGATACAAATTTTGGCAGGGATGGACAGTGAAGAATTGTCTGATGGCATTGCAAAGAAGCTGAGTAGCATTTATAATAGAATAGTCAGTCAGGAAAAATCCTATAAGGAAATTGAGAAAATGGTGAAAAACAAAGAGCAATTGCTGGCCAGCACTCCTGCCATTCAACCATTGAGCAATAAAGATTTGGATCGGGTAAGTTCAGGATTTGGATACAGAATTGATCCATTGTACAAAACCGTGAAATTTCATCCTGGACTTGATTTCACTGCACCGCAAGGGACCCCTGTATATGCTACTGCAGACGGAGTGATTGAAATCGCTGGCAACCTTGGCAATGGATATGGCAATCATATTGTAATCGATCATGGGTATTCTTACAATACACTTTACGGTCACTTGTTTAGAATAAAAGCAAAAAGAGGTCAGCGCGTCAAAAGAGGAGAAGTAATAGGCTATGTGGGAAATACTGGCAAATCAACTGGTCCCCATTTGCACTATGAAGTCATCAAAGGAAAGAAACATTTAGATCCTATTTATTTCTTCTACAACGACCTCACTCCAGAGCAATATCAGCTCATATTGAAACTTGCAGCTTCAAGAAATCAGTCGTTTGACTGATGAATTGTGCATAACTACTTGATAACGAGTTTGTTTTTGTTTTTAAATTCGTACATGCTTCACCAGCTTGACTTATTTGGAGGGGAGCCACTTCCACATCCTGAGAAAAAAGCCCCTCGAGAGAAAAAGGAAAAACCTGTTGTTCAAACCGCAGCAGTTGAATCATCTATTGTACTTGAACAGGAAGAAACAAAAACTACCCAGGTGGTAGAAGAACCAGCAGCCTCATTAGAAGCGATATCAGCCTTTGTAAACGTGCCAGAGGATAAAGAGCTGTACAGTAAGCTGTACTATCCCATTGGAGATGTTGCGAAAATGTTCAATGTCAATATATCGCTGATACGTTTTTGGGAAAATGAATTTGACATTCTCAAACCAAGAAAAAACAGAAAAGGAGATCGATTATTCAGACCAGAAGATGTGAAGCATTTAAAATTGATCTACTTCTTACTGAAAGAAAAACGTTACACGATAGAAGGAGCTAAAACTTTTCTTAAAAAAGGGAAAAAAGTTAATGAGCAATTTGAAACCATTGATCTGTTGAAAAACATCAAGGCTATGCTCTTAGAACTTAAAGCAGGTTTGTCTTAATTATCCAACTATTTTATTTTTCCCTGCAATTTCAATGTGCAATGTTTCAAGAAGTCTCAATGCTTTTAGATTGACTGCTTGTTTAATTTCGTTGAAACCATTGATGGATATTGGATCTGTAAAGTATTCAATGGTGACTTGAAATGCTTCTATTCGGACATCATTCAACAGAATGGTTTTTTCAGTGATACCGTTCATATTGAGCTCATTGTCTAATCCAATGAGCAATTGATTGATTTGCTGCAAGGTTGTTTTCAAATCTAGATATAGATTCAATTCGCCTCTTCTTTTACTGCGCAAAGAATAATTATCGACGATGGTATCCACCATTTGTTTATTGGGTATGGATACATATGTTTTGTCGTTGGTTCTGATGCGGGTACTTCTCAATCCAATTTTTTCTACGGTTCCGCTGATCTGCTGAACTTTTAACAGATCTCCCACCCGAAACGGACGATCAAAAAAGATAATGAAGGAAGCGATGAGGTTTTCCAGACTTTCCTTTGCAGCCAATGCGATGGCGGCACCGGCAAGACTCAATCCAGCTAAAATTTTGGTAATGTCTTCATTCAGTACAAAACGAATCATGACCAAAATACATATGATCACCAAAATCACTTTAAGAAATTCTCGGAAAAAAATGATCAGTTGATCATCGGTTGTGTCCTCTGTAGTACTTGCTCGTTTTTCAAGAATAATAGCCAAATAATCAATCACACGCAACAAAGTGTGGAAGAAAAAGAATATCAACAATCCAATAGATAACCGATCAAACAGCAATTCTGTTGTAACCTTAAAAATCTTAACATGCAAAATCGACGGAAACGCTAAGCTGTTCATTGAAATATATACAGCCAAAAAAAGAATGAAGTTTTCAAGGGGAGCCAACACCAGATTGAAAAACTCTTTTTCATCTATCACCCTACCCATGCGTCTGAAAAGATAAAACACCAATCGAGTAATATTCTTACTGGCTCTGGTTTTCAATAACCAAACAAGTAACACGATACCCAATACCAACAGGTAATCAGAAATAGCATTGTCAAACAACCTATATTGAAGAAATGCACGCATGGTCATGGTTTGAATGTGTATGAATATAGAGAAATCTTGTCGTCATTCAAAGAATATAACATCCTTCGGCTGAAGTACAAATGCTTGGAATGTTGAACGTTACTGGGGATGCTTATCCATTTGACATCTACATCATTTTCACCTTTGATGAAAAATTTTTCACCCTGTTTGCCAATCAACATATCACCTAAAGATTGTATATCACTTACATGAGAAAGATTAATCTTTTTCTTGAAGCCTCCATAATAATCAAAGATATATATTCCCGAAAGTGAATCAAGTAAATATATTGAACCCTGATGCTCGATCATTTTATGTGGATGCAATACATCATCAAATATCAACCGCAAATCAGATGATTCAAACACCAAGGAGCCATCAAAATCAATCTTTTTTATTCTATTATTCTGTTGATCAAAAAGCCAAAGCCGATTGTCATAGCTGGGAGCAACAGTGCTAACTTGAAACAAGCCCAACTTTCGCAGATCAATTTTTTGGACCACTTGCATCATACGATCAAGCAGTATGGCTGTATTAAAATTTTGAAAAAATAGCAATGTGCGCAAAGAATTTTCCGTGTGCATGCTGTGCAACTGTCCATACCGTTTACCGTCATTAAAGACAGCAAGGGAATCTGCATTTGCATTGTATTTTTTTATTTGACCTCCTGATGTCAATACATAGATGCTTCCTAATTCATCAATATTGAAGAGATTGAATTTCCCTTGGATGCTGCTTTGAAAATTCAAATTCAATTGGATGTTCTGTGCGTGCATGTTCGCAATGAAAAGGAAAAGCAAGTTTATATGTAGGAAGAGATGTTTCATGCACCTTTAAATAACTTCAGTTCATTCCCATCAAATGTGGCATATGAATGATGATGGATCCAATCTCCTAAATTGATATATCTGCTTTGGTCATTCAATGCATGATCAATTGGAAGATGTCGGTGTCCGAATATAAAATAATCGACATGTGTCTTGTTAAGTTCGGATTTGCAATGCTGTATCAACCACTCCTTGCTCTCTCCCAAGAAATGATCATCAGCATTTCCGGTTGCAATACGGCTCTTTTTACTAAAATAAGAGGCCAAAGAAATTCCGAAATAAGGGGGGATCAATCCAAACATAAATTGACACAGTGGATTTCTAAAAATCCTTTTGAGCATTTTATATCCTTGATCGCCAGGACCTAATCCATCGCCATGGCCAATGATAAATTTTTTGCCATTGATCTCATAATATTGTTCCTCGAAAAAAATGGGAATATTCAATTCTGATTCAAAATAGTCTGACATCCACATATCATGATTGCCTACAAAGAAATGGATAGGAATGCCTGCATCCGTTATTTCAGCGAGTTTACCCAATATTCTAACATAACCTTTGGGAACTACTTTTCTGTATTCAAACCAAAAATCAAAAAGATCTCCCAAGATAAAAATCATGTGAGCATCATTTCTGATGCCTTCTAGAAAAGCGGTGATTTTTTTTTCTCTTGCAAGACTGGAAATTGCATCAGGTGCCCCAAGATGAAAATCTGATAAAAAATAAATTTTTTTGCCCTGTGGAACTTGCATAGTCAAATATACCGAGAAATGAGAAGGCGAAAAAGGAACTAACTATCTAATAGAAAGCAGTACACTTCTTTAGGACCGTGTACGCCAACAACCAATGTTTTTTCGATATCTGCAGTTCGACTTGGTCCAGTTGCAAATGAAATCATGGAAGGAAGTTGTTCTCCGTATTTTTTTTGAAGAAACTTCAGAGCATCCTTTACATCATATACCAATTGACTGGTCTTTGCAACACATATATGAACAGGTGAATATACACTCGTTGTTCTTCCAGAAGAGACCGTGCTGCTCAATACCATCGTACCTGTTCTGGCAACCAACAATTCACATTTGGTAATGGATACATCGCTTTCGGCAAGAGATTTATTCGAAAAATGTTGAAATCCAAAAGAAGCAAATGCTGAACGAATGTTCTCATCTGTACAATAGATCTCGCTCCATTTTCTTTCTGAAGCAAGTGCATTGATTTGGTTCACCAGATCTTCTTCGTTTTCACAAATTGAAAATTTTCCCATTAACGAAGTGAACTTTTCTGCAAAAAGAACTGCCAAATCCTCTTCTTTTTGCTCGAATGTAAAATCAATTTTGTCCAGTGCAGGGAAGGGCTGATCAGTAGACTGAGTAAGTGCCTTTCGAATATTGGTCAAGATCTTCTCTTTGGAAGAAGATGATTCAAGAATTATTTTTTCATCAAGCCGACGCATGTGTATTATTCAGTTGGTGCGGTTGAAATATCCTCGGGTTTACTGCTATCATCGGCAAGAATTTTTTTCTCATTGAAAGGTCTTTTTCCTATCAAATCTTCTACGTCTTGCTGATGCAACACTTCACGATCCAACAAAGCAAGTGCAATTTTTTCTACTTCGGCCTTTTTCTCAGTGAGCAAGTCGATCGTTCTTTGATATGCCTCATCAACCAATTTTCTAACCTCTTCATCAATAATCTTTCCAGTTTCTTCGCTGTATGGCTTTGTAAAAACTTGATCTTGTTGTGGATCATAGAAACTGATGTTACCAACCTTGTCGTTCATGCCATATACCGTAACCATGGCGTAGGACAATTTTGTAACCTGCTGTAGATCGTTTTGTGCTCCAGTAGAAATTTTATTGAAGAAGATTTCTTCACTGGCTCTGCCACCCAAGGTCATGCACATTTGATCGGTGAGTTGTTCTGTATTGTAGAGATATTGTTCCTTAGGAGTATACTGTGCATATCCCAATGCAGCGACCCCACGAGGCACAATGGTAACTTTTAATAATGGATAAGCATGTTCAAGGTACCATCCGCAAACAGCATGTCCTGCTTCATGATACGCAATGATTTTCTTTTCTTCAGGAAGAATGATTTTATTTTTCTTTTCCAATCCTCCAATGACTCTGTCAATTGCGTCTTGAAAATCATCCATCTCAACTTGATCTTTGCCTTTTCTTGCTGCAATCAATGCCGCTTCATTACATACATTGGCAATATCAGCTCCCGCGAATCCTGGGGTTTGTTCAGCCAATTTGTGGATGTCGAGTGTTTCAGATCTTTTGATAGGCTTCAAGTGAACGAGGAAGATTGCTTCTCTTCCTTTTACATCCGGTTTGTCGATACTGATCTGTCGGTCAAATCTACCAGGACGAAGAAGTGCGCTATCAAGTACATCAGGACGATTGGTTGCTGCGAGAATGATGATGCCGCTATCGCCACCAAATCCATCCATTTCTACCAACAATTGGTTCAATGTATTTTCACGTTCATCATTGCTCATCATCACATTCTTTCCTCTCGCACGTCCTATGGCATCAATCTCATCAATGAAAATGATACAAGGAGCTTTTTCGCGAGCCTGTTTAAAAAGATCACGCACCCTGCTTGCACCAACACCAACAAACATCTCCACAAAATCAGATCCAGACATGGAGAAGAATGGAACTTGTGCTTCACCAGCCATTGCTTTAGCAAGCAAAGTCTTGCCCGTTCCTGGAGGACCTACCAGCAATGCCCCTTTTGGAATTTTACCTCCAAGAGCAGTATATTTTTTGGGGTTCTTTAAGAAGTCCACTATTTCCATTACTTCTTGCTTTGCCTCATCCAACCCTGCAACATCCTTAAAAGTGATATTTACTTTGGTTCCTTTGTCGAATAGCTGGGCTTTGGATTTTCCAATGCTGAAAATTCCACCACCACCTCCTCCTCCAGCACCTCCGCCCATTTTGCGCATCATCAATACCATCAACACACCAAACATCAAGATGGGGAAAAGGAAATTCACAAGTGGTCCGAAAAATTCCGGATCGGTAATGGGCTCAACAGGCACCTCGCGCACTTCAGGATGATCTGAAAAATACTTGTTCAGGTTTTCCTGGTAATCATCAATTTTTGAATAACTGAATTGAAAATGAGGACCCTTAGATGATTTGGCATACACCAATTTATCACCCAGCATGTCTTTGTATACTTTTTTATCCAAGCTATCGCGAATGATGTATACCCGAACGATGTCTTTGTTTTTAACGGGCTCTAATTTTGCCACATCGTTCTGACTGAGCATTTTTTGCTTGAACTCTAATTCATTGATATTTTTTGCATCAGGACTTACGCCGCGCATCACTTGGTAGCCAATCAATAAAACAGCTGCGATTACATAGATCCAATAAAAGCTGAAAGATGGACCTTTGGGGGAACCACCTTCGTTTCCTTCTTTTTTCTTGAATGGATTGAACGAACTTCCTCTTTTGTCGTTGCTGCTAGAATCGTTATTCATGTTGCTTACTTGTTCTTTTTCTTGGTTGATTTGTATGCAGGTGGTTGTGGCAATGATGCGGGTTCTTCCAATTCAATTTCTACTCCATCATTCCACATATCCTCCAGCTTATAAAATTTTCTTGTTTCACTTAAAAAAACATGAACAACCACATTCACATAATCGATCAAGATCCATTGACTGGCCTGTTGACCTTCATGTCGGTATGGCAATTCCCCCAATTCTTTTTTCACTTTCATCTCCACCCAATCAGCAATTGCTTTTACCTGAACAGTGGAACTTGCTTCACATACAATAAAAAAATCTGAAACCGCCTCTGAAATTTTTCTCAAATCCAATAACACGATATGCTCACCTTTTCTATCCTGGATCGCAGATGAGATGACTTTAAGAATTTTACTGTTCTTTGTTAATCTGGATATTTTCTTCGGTGATACAGTTCCTTCTGATCTTGATGCCAAACCTTGTTTTTTTAAGTTTTCGTTGAGTAACTTGCCAAAATTAAGGATAATTTCCCTCCTTAAGCTGCCAACAACATGATCGGAAAACCCTTCATCATTTTGTCTTCTGTAGATAGTACCAATAATCATGCCATGCAACTCATTCGCAATGGGGAGGCCCGTCATGGAACAACCATCTTTGCCCTGGAACAAACCCATGGTAAAGGGCAAAGAGGCAAAAGTTGGGAAAGTAACAGCGGTGAAAACATCATGCTATCTGTTATCATAGACGCCAAACAGCACAAGCTATTGGAACAATTCGCGTTCTCAGCAACCATTGCCTTGGGTTGCCATGATTTTTTCTCCCATTTCGCGGGAGATGAGACCACCATCAAATGGCCGAACGACCTTTATTGGCGTGACAGAAAGGCAGGAGGAATGTTGATTGAAAACATACTGAGTGAAGGAAACTGGAAATGGTCAGTGATTGGGGTTGGAATCAATATCAATCAGACTGATTTTCAAACGCTTCAGAACCGTCCTGTTTCATTAAAACAAATTACAGGAAAGCATTTTGACACCATTGATTTAGCACGTGAACTATGCGCTTGTTTAGAAAAAAGATTCATGCAATTGATCACACATTCTACCGAAAACATAGTTGTTGATTACAATGAGCACCTCTTCAAAAAGGGTCAGTTGGTCAAATTCAAAAAAGGGCAAGTTGTGTTTGAAGCCACCGTGTCTAAGGTCAATGATCACGGAGCATTAGAAATTGAACATGGGTTCACAGATACCGTGAGGCATGGTGAAGTTGAATGGCTGTTATAATCCGAATCCAGCAGCAATCTCTTTTGAATGCTCCTTCACTTTGGGCTTGGCAATAATCTTAACAATGATTCCATTTTCATCAATTAAAAAAGTGGTGCGAAAAACACCCATGTATTTATTGCCATACAGTTGCTTCTCACCCCAAACACCATATTTCTCTATCACTTTTTTATCAGTGTCTGCAATGATGCGAAAAGGCAATTTATGTTTTGTGATGAACTTGTTATGTGATTTTTCATCATCAGGACTCACACCAATAACTTCGATCCCTTTTTTACCCAATGACTTAAAACCATCTCGTAGGTTACATGCTTGAACAGTACATGTACTGGTATCATCTTTGGGGTAAAAATATAGTGCTAATTTTTTTCCTTTGAAGTCTGACAACTTAATGCTCAGGCCATCTTGATCTTTGGCAGTGAATGCAGGAGCTTTTTTACCTTCTAACAGTGACATGGTTTAATTTCTTTTTATTTGAACGCTGATACTGGTGCGATTACCAGCTTCATCTGAAACAACTGCCGTCAGAAAATGTTCACCCAGGGGAAAATGTTCATCCACTTTATAAGTGTAGTTATACCCTGTTGGCTTGAACATCAACCATTTCCCATCTACCCTTGCCTCGAATGATTTAATTGCTTTTAAGTTATCTGAAACTGAAAAAACAAGCAGGCTTCCATTTTTCACTTCTGCTCCATTTGAAACATTGAGAGAAACCACTGGCGGTTGAAGATCTTCCAACAATTCAAAACTTCCAAATTCTCTGAATGAGGCCACATAGCCATCTTTTAGGGATACTGCCTTTTTGATCTCATCTCTCCCTTTTATTGATTTTTTAATCACCATTCTGGATGAATCTAATTTGATGCCATTCGGCTTGATAGATACCTGAAAATAATTATTCAACGGAACGTACAATGGATGTACTTGATAGACAGTAGACTTTTGAAAAGATTGATTTGAGGGAGTTGAGGTTACTTGCATATGAAAAGCATCGTAAAATGCATCTGCAGGAAATTCAAATCTAATATCACCATTCATGAATGTATTTTTAATTCCCCATTTCATTGCTTGGCCCTGCACACTTGGGTTCGTCGACACTCCATGTTTACGCAATTCAAAGATCACAGTTGAATGATTGTCATTTGCATCTGACACATCAATTTGATATGCTTGAAATTGATTGCTGTTGTTCAAATAAGGTTTATGATCACTTTCAGCATAGATATTCAAAGGAAAAAATTTTGGACGATGAAGCATCTGAATATAGGGACCACCTTTGAATCGCATTGGATAATCAATATGTGCATTTTGGCTTCTGGTAAAATCGTATGAAATATTGTTCAATTCAAATCCTGCAACAGGTTGATTGTCTTTCTTCAATATTGCCTTATACATTCCATTGGGATTAGCATTTCCATCTAATCGATCGAGGGCAACCAATCCCACCATCACATGATCAAATGGAATGTCAATCTTTTTGGATGCAACATAACTTGAGCCTTTTTTTAATACAGCAATGATCACAGGAGTTTGCTCATATATGCTTTTATCATAATCATAAAAAGCCAATTTCAAGACTTGGGGAGCAAGATGGTCTATTACCGAAATGCCATTTCTAAGTGGATTAAGTGCATTTTCTGTTTTGGTGTCTCTGACCTCGAAATGAACATGTGGCCCCTCAGATGCTCCTGTATTTCCACTATACCCTATCAGTTGACCTTTTTTGAATTTGAATGTTCCCGCGGGAATGGTCAGATCAATTTTCCAGGTTTCCTGTTCATATTGTTTTTGCGCCAAGTATTGCTCAACAGCTGGTAAAAAACTATTCATATGAGCATACACGGTAGTGGTGCCATTGGGGTGGTTGAGGTAGAGTGCTCTTCCAAATCCGCCAGTTTCTATTTTAATCCTTGAGAGATAACCATCGGCAGGAGCATAAATAGCCAAGTTTTCTTTGGCGCCGGTATTGAGGTCTAATCCCATGTGAAAATGATT